>DASSMK010000319.1:0-5540 GCA_035688915.1 Thermoanaerobaculia bacterium | reverse complement strand
CCAACGGCAGCGCGGGAGGTTGCTATCGGCGACGTCGGCGAGATGTGGATCCGCGGACCGCACGTCTCGAACGGCTACTGGAACAACGAAGCGGCTACGCGCGAAGCGTACGCAGAGGACGGCTGGTTCCGCACCGGCGATCTGGCGCGGCGTGATGAGGACGGCTTCTTTTATATCGCCGGACGGCGCAAGGAAATGTTCATCAGCGGCGGCGTGAACGTCTACCCCGCGGAGATCGAAGCGGAGCTGGTAGCGCATCCTGCGGTGTCTGATGCAGCAGTGATCGCAGTGCCGGATGAGACGTGGGGCGAGGTGGCGGTGGCGTTCGTCGTCGGGCCGGATGTAACAGAAAGCGAGCTTCTTACGTATCTATCGCTGCGCATCGCGAAGTACAAGGTCCCCAAACGATTCATGTTCGTTGACGCACTGCCGCGCACCGCTTACGGCAAAGTGGTGAAGGAGGAGCTACGCAAACAGCTCAGCTAAACTCGACCCGCATGACCCAGGAAGAGCGGTCGGAAAAATCGCGGCAGCAGATTCTCGACGCGGCGCTGAAGCTCTTCTCGCACCGCGGCTACGGCGCGACGAGCGTGCGCGACATCGCCGAAGAAGCAGGGCTGTCGAAGGGGAACGTCTACCACCACTTTCCGGACAAGGAGACGATCTTCCGCGCGCTGCTCGACCGCTATTTCCAGACCATGTCGCAGCCGGACTTTCCGTTCAATCGCGCGCTGGCCACCGGCACGTTTCCGGAGAATCTCGAAGAGATGGGCATGGCCGTGCGCGATGCGGTGAACGATTACCGCGAATACGTGGCGCTGATTTACGTCGACGTCGTGGAGTTCGACGGCTCGCACGTGCGCAAGTTCTACGGCGACATGGCCGAGCGCTTCACCACCTTCATGAAAGCGCACGGCATGGAAGAGGAGCTGCGCACGCGGCTGGCGGACGGTCTCTCGCCCGTCTCCGCGGTCATGCTGGCCACGCGCATCTTCTACAACTACTTCACGGTCGAAATCCTCTTCGGCGTGAAAGACCATTTCGGCAAAGAGACCGACGCGGCGGTGAAGGAGATCTCGCGCATTCTGCGGCGCGGGATGTTGAGCAGCACGCCGGAGTCATAGCGACTCTTATTCGCTTCTTGACGTCAGTAATGCAGTACGGTAGTTTTCCTGCACATGGCCGGTGTGCGGGGACGCGGTGCGATCATCCTGGCGGCGCTCGTCGTCTGGTCTGCCGCCGCGGCCGCGAAGCCGTCTCGCGCGGCGCTCGATCTTGTCCGCGGAATGACGCACCCCACGCGCGTGGGCGTCGACCGGCATGACGCGTTCTGGGTGTGGGACGCGCTGAACGGAACCATCTCGCGCACCACTCCCGCAGGCGAGCACTCCAGCGTCACCATCGATGACGACGTGCGCGAGCTCGACGCGGACAGCGATCGCGGCGCGGTCGTGCTGACGAAATCCGGCGACGGCGTCCGTGTGATCGGTTGGGACGCGAAAGTCATCAAGTCGTTCACATTGCCGTTCACTGCCGGAGCCGTCGCGTGGCTGGATGGCGACGAGATCGCCGTCGCACCGCGCATGAGCGGCTTCCTAGCCGAAGTGTGGAACGCCAAGACCGGAGCGCGCGTGCGGCAGATCGGTGCGGTGCCGGCGATCGAACGTCCGAAGCGCGGCGCCGTGGCGCAGCGCACCACGCTGCTGCATTACGACGCGGCGCGCCACGAGGTGCTGACGTTCGACGCCTTCAACGGCACGCTGGTCGTGTTCGACGCGCGCGGTCAGGAATTGCGGCGCGCCTCGATCGTGCACCCCGATTTGGCCGCGAATCGCGAGTTTCTGCGCAAGCTGGACATGCAAGCGATCCGCAACGGCGGCTCGTCGATGCCGACGTTCTCGAACTACGCGCGGCTGTCTGTGACCAGCGACGGCACAGTGTGGCTCGGCGAACGAACGGGCGACGAAGCGTCGGTGGTCATCGCCAAGATCGCTCGCGACGGCGCGGTGACGCGCGAGACGGTGCGCGTGCCGGAGTGCAACAGCGTCCGCTTCGAAGTGTGGCAGGGGATGCTGGTCTTCTTTCGCGATCCCGAGTCGTCTCTCAAACAGTGCGTTTTCCTGATGGAGGTGAAGCGATGAGCGGTTTGCGCGTGGCGGTGCTCGTGTTCGTCGTCGTGCTCTGCGTGGCCGGTCCCGCTGCGGCGGGCATCATCAATCCGGAGCATCAGGATCCGCCGCCGGAATGGCAGACGGGCGGCGGTGGCGGTGGTTGCACGTACTGCAGCCAGAGCAACTGCGGCTGCGCGGCCGCGCCGGCCGGGATGCGACTCAGTCGCTGGAGCTGCACCTGCTCTTCGTCGCAGTGCACCCAGGACTGCGACTATGTTCCGTTGTGACGCGGCGCGGAGTCTTCGCGCCTTCGTCATCCTCGCCGCGCTCCCGGCGGCGTCGCTGTTCGCGTCCGACGGCATCTCCGTAACGGTCACCGGCGCGGAGCGCGGCTGGCTCGTGGCCATTCCATCGCGTGATGGCGCGGCGGTGGTCGCTTCTGCCGCGCGCGGTGTGGCCACGCCGTTGCGCGTCACGGGCGATGAGCCGGTGCTCGTCTGCGCGGGCGCCGACGATCGCGCCACCGCGTGCGAGCAGCTCTTTCCTGCCGTCGATCGCGAACGGACGTTCGTGCTCGACGCCGGACGCCGCGTGCAGGGCCGCGTGTTCATCGGCCGTGCGGCTGTGGCGAAGGCGAAAGTGTCCGTCCGTCCGGCGGCCGTGGAGATGCGCCATCAGCTCTCCATTCCGCTGGCCATGCGGGCGAAGGAGTGGATCACTTCCGTGGAGACCGCGCCAAACGGCGTATTCACCATCGAGCATCTCGCACCGGGCCGGTACATCTTCGAAGTGACCACGCCGGCCGGACGGAGCGACGAGACGGAGCCGCTCGACGTGCCGCCGCTCGCGCGCGCGAAGGAAGGCGCGCCGCCGCCGTCGCGCACGTTCGTGCTTCGCGACTGGCGCTTCGCCGAAGGCGGGACGATCACCGTGGAAGTGCGCGGCGACGATGCGGTTCCGGTCGCAAATGCGCTCGTGGGCGTCTCGCAAGAGTTGGAGACGTCGGCGCGCACGACCGAGACGCACGCGAATGCGAAGGGGAGCGTCGCCGTCGGCGGCATCGATTTCACCCGTCCAGTGCGCGTCTCCTGCGCGGCGCCCGGCTTCGCACGCGGCAGCGAGCTGTTCGACACCATCCCCGCCGTCGTGACGTGCACGTTGCAGCGATTCGGAACAATCGGCGGAACCGTCGTCGATGCGCGCGGTGATGCCGTTGCGCACGCGACGATCGCGCTGGCCGGACGAAATCGGCAAACCACGACCGATGCGCAAGGCCGCTTCGCGCTCACCGACATCGAGCCGGGCCCGCACATGCTGCGCGTCAGCGCGCCGCACAAGAACACAACAACGAAAGACGTCGACGTCAGCGCCGGGGCCGCCGCGAACATTGATCTCGCGCTCGAAGGCGCCATCGAGCGACGCGCGCGCATCATCGACGCGGACACGCAAGCACCGATCACCAACGCTTCCGTCAGCGCGATCGATACACCGAACGAGCGCACCACCAGCGACGGCGACGGCGTCATCGTCTGGAGCGGCGACGCACGCGTGCGCATCAGCGCCGCGTCATACGCGCCGGCAACGGCGACGCTCGGCGATGCCGAGGACGACTCGCTCACGAACATCGCGCTGCAACGTCCCGCCACGATCGAAGTGCACGCATGGGATCCACGCACTGGCGATCCCTGCCGCGGTTGCACGATCGCCGCGATGAGCAGCGACGTTGCCTCCTCGCAGACCACCGACGGCAGCGGCTTCGCGCGCTTCGCAGACTTGCCTCCCGGCCAGTACCAGCTCACGCGCGAAGAAGTGCGCGCCACCAGCCGCAGCGTCTCCGTCAGCGGCGGCAGCGACTCGCGCATGGTCAGCGTGCGTGCCGCGGAAACGAAACAGGTGGAGCTCGGCTCGCGCGATCGCCGCATCACCATCGCCCTCGACGCGCCGCTTCCCGCCGGTTACGCCGTGCACGCCACCAGTCCCGCGCAAGAAGTCGACGCCACGCCGGTGAGCGCCGGCGTCTACACCTTTCGCCGACACGCGCTCGATCCGTATGAACTGCAGTTGCGCTGGCCCGCCGGCGGCGTGACCATCGGCGCGATCGCATCGGACCAAAGCGGCGACGCCATCACGATCTCGCTCGCGAATGCAGGCGCCAAAGTGCGCGTCGTGCGCGGCGAATCGCCGGCGCCCGCCATGCTCGTGCAACTGCTTGATGCGAGCGGACGCCGCATCGCCTGGGCACTCACCGACAATGCCGGCAGCGCAAGCGTTCCGTATCTGCAGCCCGGCCTCTACGCAGTGCTCGTCGGTGATCGTCGCGCCGCCACCGCCAACATCGTCGCCGGCCACACCGCGCAGATCACCGCCGCGGTCGAGTGAAACGCAACGCGCGGCTGCTCATCGTTCCTACGACGGTCTCGTAACCGAACCCAACCGGAGGGGGCTACCTTCGCCAGGATCGTCCGTCGCAGGAACGATGCGCAGCCGCGCGTCATCTCTATATACGAATCAATTCGTAGGAGGTTTGCACCACTACAGCGAATCGACCACTTTCCTGGCGATCTTCTCCAGCTTCCGCACGCCGTGCAGCTTCAGCGGACGATGGCTCTCGCCCGATTCGCGCACCAGCGCGTCGTACCGCGGATCGCCGTGCAGCGAGTCGAGATCTTCGTCGTCATCGAGATAGTCGGCCAGGTCGAAGCCCGTCTCGCGCGCTTTGTTCAGCCACGCGAATGCCGAATCCTTGTCGCCGCGCAGCGCGTACGCGCAAGCCATGTTGTACGACGACGTGCCGCGCTTGTAGTCGCGATCGATGGCGCGCTGGAACGAATCGAGCGCGGTCGGGAAGTCGCGAGCCTGCAGCGCGGTGTAGCCGAGGTTGAACCAGGCGCGGCCGGAGTCGGGGTATTTCTGAGTGATGGAGCGCTCGTAGCGCGCCGCTTCGCCCCAGCTCGACGCTTCATCTTCATCGTCGCCGCAGCAGCCGCGCATCTGCAGTTCGTCGGCGCGTTGTGCCAGCGCGCGCAGCTGCGGAGTGTTTTGCAGCGCGCGCAGGTCGGGATCGTTCTCGAACTTCTCTTCGTTGCCGAAGCCGTTCTCGATGGCCTGGTTGAGCGCTTCGAACGCGCGCGCCGAATCGCCCTTCAGCGAATACGCGCAGGCGATGTTGTAGTACGAAGTGCCGCGCTTCTCGTTCGCTGCGATGGCGTGCTGGAACGCGCCGATGCTCTCGTCGAGATGGCGCAGGCGGAGCAGCGAGAGGCCGGTATCGAACCAATCGTCGCCGTCCGCGTCGGGGCTGGCCTGCAGCTCCGCCAGACGTTCGGTGGCTTCATTCACGCGGCGCGTGGCCGCTTCACTCTTCGAATTGGCGACGATCTTCGCGAAGCGCGGATCGGAGCGCACGGGATCGAGATCGGAGTCTTCGGC
>DASSMK010000318.1:0-11717 GCA_035688915.1 Thermoanaerobaculia bacterium | reverse complement strand
GTGCAGCGCGAGCGACGCGCTCTCCGCCTGTGGCATGTACGTCATCGCGCAAGTTCGGCGTGCGTGTGCTGCTGTGAGCCTTTGAGCCTTTGAGCCTGTGAGCCTGGGCGGGCGGGGGAAGAGCCTATGAGCCTGGTCCGGGGCGCGGGGCGGCAAGCCGGAAGGGCGGTACAATCGCCCGCTCCGGCTGAGGTCCCGATGCCCGAGTCGATCTCCATTTCACGCGCGACGCCTGCTGCCGACGGAGGCGCTGAATCGGACGCGCGATCGCGGCGGCAAAACGCTGTTCTCGTCGAGCTCTCGCGCCGCGCGGTGATCCACTCTGGCGATCTCGACGCCGCGCTGCGCGAGCTCACCTCCGTCGCCGCCGCCACGATGGACACGGCGCGCGCGAGCATCTGGTTCTTCAATCCCGATCGCCAGGGCATCCGCTGCAGCGATCTCTACGAACGGCTCTACGATCGCCACTCCTCCGGCGCCGAGCTCACCGCCGCGAAAGTGCCGCTCTACTTTCGCGCGCTCGAAACCGAGCGCACCATCAACGCCAGCGATCCGTTGCGCGATCCGCGCACGAGCGGCTTCGCCGATTCGTACCTCATCCCGCTCGGCATCACCTCCATGCTCGACGCCCCCGTCCGCCGCCTCGGCCACATCGCCGGCGTGGTCTGCTTCGAGCACATCGGCGCGCCGCGTCAATGGACGGTGGAGGATGAAAGCTTCGCCAGCGCCATCGCCGATCTCGTGACGATTGCACTGGACGCGGCCGATCGCCGCCGCGCGCAGGAAGCGCTGCGCCACCGCGTCGACTTCGAGAAGCTCATCGCCGGCATCTCCACGCACTTCATCAACCTCGCGCCGGAACAGATCGACGACGGCCTCGCCGAAGCTCTCGGCGAAGTGGGCGCCTTCCTCGGCGCCGACCGCGCGCACATCATCCTTCTCGCGGCCGACCGCCTGAGCGGCTCGGTCACGCACGAGTGGACGGCGCCGTCCATCCCGCCGCCACCGCAAATCCTCACCGGCGTGCCGACGGTCGCCTTTCCGTGGTGGCTGCAGCAACTGCAGCAGTTCTCGAACATCTACGCCACCTGCCTCGACGATCTGCCGCCCGAAGCGATCAACGAGAGGCGTCTGCTGGAGCGCTTCGGCACGGGCGCCATCGTGGCGGTGCCGCTGTTCGTGAATCGGGAGTTGATCGGCAGCGTGGGCTGCACGGCCATCGGCGAGCGCGATTGGCCGGACGAAGCGATTCCGTTGCTGCGCATCGTCGGCGAGATCTTCGCCGCGGCGCTGGAGCGCGGCCGCGCCTATCGCGCACTGCGCAGCAGCGAGCAGCGCCACCGCCTTCTCTTCGAGCGCAACCTGGCCGGCGTCTATCGCAACACCGTCGACGGCCGGATGCTCGAATGCAACGACGCGCTCGCGCGCATGCTCGGCTACGACAAGCGCGAAGAGTTCCTCCGCCTCCACGCCAGCGAGCTCTATTTTGATCCGGCGCAGCGCGCGTCGTTCATCGAAGCGGTGGAGAAGCAGTGCGCGATCCCAAGCATCGAAGTTTGCCTGCGCCGCCGCGACGGCACGCCCGTGTGGGTACTCGAAAGCGTGCACCGCATCGAAGGCGAGCCGCCCATCCTCGAAGGCACCGTCATCGACATCACCGATCGCAAGCTCGCCGAGAACGCGCTGCGCGAAAGCGAAGAGCGCTACCGCCTGATGGCGGAGAACTCGACGGACATGATCTCGCGCACCACCGCGCGCGGCGTGCTGCTCTACGCCTCAGACGCCGTGCGCATGCTCCTCGGCTACGAGCCCGCGGAGATGCTCGGCCGCTCCATCTTCGACTTCATCGAGCCGGAAGATCATCACGTCGTGAAGCGCGCCACGTTCGCGGTGACGGCGCATGCGTCCACCAGCACGTTCAGCTATCGCGCGCGCCACAAGAGCGGCGAGGTGGTGTGGTTCGAAACGACCAGCCGCGCCATTTACGGCGTGCACGGCGAGATCAGCGAAATCGTTTCGGTCTCGCGGGACGTGAGCGAGCGGAGGCGGGCCGAGGAGCAGATTGAGTATCAGGCTTACCACGATGCGTTGACGGGGTTGCCGAACCGGCTGCTCTTCCGCGATCGATTGACCGTCGCGCTCGCGCATGCGAAGCGGCAGCAGTCCACCGTCGTGGTGATGTTCCTCGACCTCGATCGCTTCAAGTACGTCAACGACACCCTCGGACATTCGCTCGGCGACGAGCTGCTGCGCGCGATCGCGGAGCGCCTGCTCGCGTCGTTGCGCGAAGAAGACACCGTCGCGCGGATGGGCGGCGACGAGTTCACGATTCTGCTCGCCGATCTCGCGTCGCCGGATGACGCGCCGAAGATCGCGCAGAAGCTGCTCGAAGCCGTCGCGCAGCCGGTGCAGATCGAAGGGCACGAGCTGTACATCACGACCAGCATCGGCATCGCGGTCTATCCGAACGACGGCGACACGGCGGAAGGGCTGCTCAAGAACGCGGATCAGGCCATGTATCGAGCGAAGGAAGCGGGCCGCAACAGCTACCAGCTCTGCACGCCGGCGATGAACAGTCGCGCGGCGGAACGCTTGTCGCTCGAGAACGCGCTGCGACGGGCGCTGGAGCGACAGGAGCTCGTGCTCTATTACCAGCCGCAGATTCGCCTCGATACGCAGCAGATCGCCGGCTTCGAAGCGTTGATCCGCTGGAATCGTCCCGGCTACGGTTTGGTCTCGCCGGCTACGTTCATTCCGATCGCGGAAGAGACGCGACTGATCGTGCCGATCGGCGAGTGGGTCCTCCGCGAAGCGTGCCGCCAAGCCAAACGATGGCAGGAAACGGAGCATCCCGGCGTGCGCATCTCCGTGAATCTCTCGCCGCGCCAGTTCCAGCAGAGCGATTTGCGGCGAGTGGTCGCGTCAGCGCTCGATGCGTCAGGACTGGACGCGCGCTCGCTGGAGCTGGAGATCACGGAGAGCACGGCCATGCTCAACACCGATCGCACCATCGCCATGCTCAACGAGCTGCGCGCGCTCGGCGTCTGCATCTCCGTCGACGACTTCGGCACCGGCCACTCCTCGCTCAACTACCTGCGCCGCTTTCCGATCGACCGGGTGAAGATCGATCAGGAGTTCGTGCACGAGATCGAAGTGAGCCGCAGCAACCGCGCCATCATCTCGGCCGTCATCGCCATGGCGCACGGCCTCGACCTGCACGTCACCGCCGAAGGCGTGGAGACGCACGCGCAGGTGAAGTTCCTGCGCGAGCAAAAATGCGAAGAAGTGCAGGGGTTTTTGTTCGGACGGCCGGCGCCGGCGCCGCCCCCGCCAAGCTCGCCCCCCGCCCCTCCAGGCTCACAGGCTCAAAGGCTCACAGGCTCAAAGTAGCGCGTGTGTCGCCAGTGCCGTCTGCTGGCCACAAGCCACAGGGCGCGAACCTCGCGCTCGCGCAGCGTGTGCTGCTCTGAGCCTGTGAGCCTGTGAGCCTGTGAGCCTGGGCGGGTGGGCGGCGCGCCCCGCCACAATTCCGCCATCCCGCGCGTAGGGTGATTCCTCATGCGCGTCACGGCGCGCTCGGCTTTTCGTCGCTACACTGCACGCCGTATGAAAAGAGCCGTCGTCGCGCTTGCGCTCCTCCTCCTGTCCGTCTCCGCTTACGCCGCCGGAGGTTTGCGCATCGTGGCCGCCGGTCCGGTCGGTCAAACGCGCGAGCTCAAAGAGGTCAACGAGATCCGCATCGTCTTCTCCGAGCCGATGGTCGTTCTCGGCAAAATCCCCGATCCCGTCACCGCGCCGTACGTGCACATCACGCCCGCGATGAAGGGCCAGTTCCGCTGGTCCGGCACCACGACGCTCATCTTCGCGCCGGACATGAAAACGGTTCCGACCGCGACGCAGTACTCCGTCACGATCGACGCGAATGCGAAATCGCTCGCCGGCCACACGCTCGATCAGCCGTACCGCTTCGACTTCACCACGCCGACCATCCGGCTCGTGCAGACGCAGTGGTATCGCAAAGGCGGCAAAGCGGGCGCGCCGATCGTGATCCTCCTCTCGTTCAACCAGCCGGTCGATGCGGCCACGATCCTCCCGCATCTCAAGCTGCTCACGACGCCGCACGACGTGCCGGCGCCGTACTGGTCCCCTGAAGGCCGCGCCCGCGCGCAGAAGCTCGAGCCCGACGCGCTCGTCGCGTTCGACAAGAAAGCAGCGCAGGCGAAAGCCGCGGCTTCGCAAAACGGCAACTCGGTCTTCGTCTCCGTCGCCACCGATTGGGACAAGAAAAAATATGCGCCCGCGCCGGAGCTGCTCGTTCTCGAAACCAAGCCCGGCGTGCCGCCCGACATCTGGATGAAGGTGCTGCTCGACGAGAAGCTCGCGCGTCCCGGCCGCGTGGCCGCGGAGCCGCAGGAGTTCACGATCCAGCTGGAGCCGACGCTCGTCGTCTCCGGCCAGGGTTGCGTCACGAAGTGCGATCCCGATTACGGCAACTCGATCGAATTCCGCTCGAACATCGGCCTCGATTACGACGCCGTGCGCAAAGCGGTGACGGTCACCGACATTACCGATCCCGCCAAGGAAGTGATCCTCAAGCCGAAGCAGGTGGAGCGCGACTACAACTATCCGAGCACGAGCTACCGCCTCGACGAGCTCGGATACTCGCTGCTGCCGGCACACAACTACGCCATCCGCGTCGACGCCTCGCTCCGCGCCGGCGACGATCAGACCCTCGACTACACCTGGTTCGGCGCCTTCGACAACCTGCACCGCTCCGCATTCATCAGCTTCGGCAGCGGTCACGGCGTGTGGGAATCGACCGGCGGGCCGATCCTGCCGTTCCACGCGCGCAACTTCCGCAGCGTGAAGCAGTGGCTCGCGCCGCTCTCGCTCGACAAGCTCATGCCGCTCATGCAGAAGATGCGTGAGGACAACTTCCAGTCCGTGCCGCCGGGCGTGCAGCCGCAAACGCGCAAGCTGAACGTCACCGCCGACAAGATCCAGTCCTACGGTCTCGATCTCTCGCCTGCCATCGGCAAAGACAACCTCGGCATCGCCTGGGCCGCCGTCGAATCGAAAGATGCCATCGAGCGCTCGCAAATCTACGAAGGCGAAGGCCTCAAGGCCACCATCGTCCAATCGACGAACCTCGGCATCAGCGTCAAGGATTCGCCGCAGAACACGCTCGTCTTCGTGACGCGGCTGGATGACGCGAAGCCGGTCGCCGGCGCCACTGTCTCCATCCGCGACCGCAACAACAAAGTGGTCTTCACCGGCACCACCGACGCGACCGGTCTCGTCGAAGCGCCGAACACCGACCTGCGCCGCGTCGCCAAAGAGAAGAAAGAGGGCGAGGCAGAGAACGACCCGGACGATTGGGAAGTGACCTGGAACGCGCTCAGCAACCTACATTTCCTCGTCTCCGCGGAGAAAGACGGCGACGTCGCGTACGTCGGCAGCGACTGGACCGAAGGGCTGACGCCGTGGGAGTTCGGCGTCAACTTCGACATCCGCGAAACCGATCCGCTCGTCCGCGGCACGATCTTCAGCGACCGCGGCGTCTACAAGCTCGGCGAAGAAATTCACTTCAAAGCCGTCGTGCGCGCCGACACACCGAAAGGCATGCAACTGCTGCCCGCCGGCACGAAGATCGACGTCACGCTGCGCGACAGCTCCAGCCGCGAGCTCGATCACCGCAGCGTCGCCCTGAACGCGTGGTCGAGCGGCGAATGGACGTTCAAGCTGCCCGCCGACGCGCCGCTCGGCACCTACTTCGTGCAAGCCAAACTGGCCGAGCCGAATCGCGGCGAGATTAGCGGCAACTTCCTTGTCGCAGCCTATCGCCGCCCCGAGTTCCGCGTCGACGCAAAGCTCGACGGTGCGAGCGCGCTGGCCGGCGCGAAGCTGAACGGCCGCATCACCGGCAAGTATCTTTTCGGCGGCGCGATGAACGGCCGCCCGGTGAAGTGGACCTACACGAAGCAGGCGTCGTACGACGTCCCTGAAAAGATCACCGATCGCTGGCCCACCGAGCGCTTCACGTTCCTCGGCTGGGACGATGAAGAGAACGGCGAGCGCGGCAAGATCTCGATCTCCGAAAACGAAGCGACGCTCAACGCGAGCGGCGACCTGAAGCTGACGCTCGACACCGAGAAGAACGCGGAAGGGTGGCCGTACGACTACACACTCGAAGGCGTCGTCACCGACGTCACGCGCCAGCAGATCGCCGGCCGCGCGTCGTTCCGCGTCCATCCCGCGTCGTTCTACATCGGCGTCAAAACGCCTGATTACTTCAGCGACACGACGAACGGCATCGACACCGAAGTTCTCGCCGCAGGACTGGACGGTCTCGCCGTCCCCGGTGTGACGGTGAAGATCGAGCTGAAGAAGCTGCAGTGGACCAGCGTGCGCTCCGCGGAAGGCGACGGCTTCTACGGCTGGGAAAGCGAAAAGAAGGAAGTGCCGGCAGGCGAGTGGACGGTGAAGACCGCCGCGCAGCCCGCACCGCTGCACATGGACATCAAGCAGGGCGGCGAGTATCACCTCGTCGCCACCGCGACCGACGCGCAGGGCCGCGTCGCACGCACGCGCCTCTGGTTCTACGCCGTCGGCGAAGGCTACACGGCGTGGGAACGCTACGATCACAACCGCATCGATCTCGTCCCGGAAAAGACCACCTACAAGCCCGGTGACACCGCACGCATCATGGTGAAGTCGCCGTGGGAAACCGCCACCGCGCTGCTCACCACCGAGCGCGAAGGCGTTCGCACCTGGAAGCGGTTCGAGATCAAATCGACGCAGCAGACCATCACCGTCCCCATCACCGAGAAAGACATCCCGAACCTCTTCGTTTCCGTGCTGCTGCTGAAAGGCCGCACGAAGCAGGACCCCGGCAAAGACGGCAGCGATCCCGGCAAGCCCGCCATGCGCCTCGGCTACGTCGAGCTCACCGTCGTCGACGCCTCGAAGCGTCTCTCCGTCGACGTGAAAGCGGATCGCGACGAGTTCCGTCCCGCGTCGAAAGCGAAGATCGACATCACGGTCAAAGACGCGAAGGGACAGCCGAGCCAGTCCGAGGTGACGCTGTGGGCGGTCGATTACGGCGTGCTGTCGCTGACGGCTTTCCAGACGCCCGATGTATTGGATTCAATCTACCTGCGCAAAGCGCTGCAGGTTGTGAATGAAGATTCGCGTCTGCGCATCGTCAGCCGGCGCGTGCTCACGCCGAAAGGCTCGAGCGACGGCGGTGGCGGCGGCATCGACGCAGGGCCGGGCATGCTGCGCAAAGACTTCCGCGTCCTCGCGTTCTGGGTCGGCTCGCTGACCACCGACGCGAAGGGTCACGCCAAGACCGAGATCACGCTGCCGGAATCGCTGACCACGTATCGCATCATGGCTGTGGCGGGCGACAAGCAGTCGCGCTTCGGCTGGGCGCAGAACGAGATCCGCATCAACAAGCCGCTCATGCTCACGCCGTCGTGGCCGCGCTTCCTCTCGGTCGGCGACAAGGCGCATTTCGGCGGCGTGGTGCACAACCAGCTGAAGAGCGCAGGCAAAGCGACCGTCACGATCAAGAGCCTCAATCCCGACGTGCTCGAGATCACCGGCGACAAGCAGACCATCGACATCCCGGCGGGCGGCGCGACCGAAGTGCGGTTCGACGCGGCTGCGAAAGCTATCGGTGACGCGCGCATCCAGATGCGCGTCACGATGGGCAGCGAGAACGACGGCTTCGAAGATGTGATCCCGGTACGCGTGCTCGTATCGCCCGAAACGGTGGCTGCGTACGGCGAAGCAAAACCACTAGCGGAAGAAAAGCTTGAGATTCCGAGCGAAGTGGTGCCCGGATTTGGCGGCCTGCGCGTCGATCTCGCGTCGACGCAGCTGGTCGGCCTGAGCGAAGGCGCGCGCTACCTCGTCGACTATCCGTACGGCTGCGCGGAACAACGTTCCTCCGGCGCGCTCGCGCTCATCCTCACTTCGCACCTCGGCGACGCCTTCACGCTGCCGGGCATCGACACGAAGAAAGGCGCGGCCATCGCGCAATCCACGATCAACGAACTGCCGAAGTACCAGTGCGGCGACGGCGGCTATTCGTACTGGCCGGGCGAGTGCTGGGCCACGTCACCGTATCTGACGAGCTGGGTCGTGCACGTGCTGCAGCGCGGCAAGGAGCTCGGCTTCCGCGTCAACGATGACGATCTGACGCGCGCGTACACGTACCTCGAATCGTCGCTGGCGGAAGAGAAGCCGGTGAACGAGGGATGGATGCCGTCGTACACCGCGTGGCAGGCCTTCTCGGTGAAGGTGCTGACCGAAGGCGGCCGCAACGAAGACAGCCATCTCAATCGCCTGTACGGCTATCGCGACCGCATGCCGCTCTTCGGCATCGCGTTCCTGCTCGACGCGTTCACTGCGGAGAAAGAGAACGGCGCGCGTCCCGAAGATCTGCGCCGCCGCCTCCTCAACGCCGTATTGCCGGAAGGTGGCAATGCGCACGTGAATGAGCTGAATGATCCGTATCTGGTCTGGTTCTGGAGCTCGGACGTCCGCACCACCGCCATCGCGCTCGACTCGCTTGTGCGCCGTGGCCAGGATGAAGAGATCTCCAAGCGCATGGTTCGCTGGCTGATGAACGTGCGCAAAGGCGGCCGCTGGGGCAACACGCAGGAAAACGCGTGGGCCATGGAAGCGCTGATCGACTTCTATCGCAAGTACGAATCCGAGGTGCCGGACTTCACGGGCAGCGTGATGCTGGCGAACGAAACGCTGGCGAAGGAAACGTTCAAAGGCCGTTCGGCGGAAGCGAAGACGAAACAGTTCTCGATGAGTGAGCTGCTCGCGAAGAATCCGCCGAAGTCGGTCATGCCGGTCGTGCTCACGCGCGAAGGTACGGGCACGCTCTACTACATGCTGCGGCTGCGGTACGCGTCGACGATGCAGCAGCTCGCGGCGCTCGATCGCGGCTTCTTCATCGAGCGTTCGTACGCGATTGCCGGCAACACGCCAAAGACGACGTTCAAGGCCGGCGATCTGATCGAAGTGACGCTGCACATTCGCAACACGAAGGAGCGGCAGTTCGTCGCCGTCACCGATCCGATTCCCGCGGGCACCGAACCGGTCGAAGCGTGGTTCGCGACGACGGCCTCGGATCTCGCGGAGCAGCAGATCGCGAATGAAGCCGTGAGCTGGCGCTGGTGGGAGCGCGGCGGCTTCGATCACGTCGAGCGCCACGACGACCGCGTCAACCTCTTCGCCACGCGCCTCGGCGAAGGCGACCATCAGTTCCAATACATGATCCGCGCGACCACCGCCGGCTCGTTCGTCACCGCGCCGGCGCATGCCGAGGAGATGTATGAGCCGGAAGTGTTCGGGAGAACGGCCACTGCGAAGGTGGAGGTCGTGAAGTGAAACGTCGCTTCCTCATCGCAGCCATCGTCGTGCTCGCGTTGCTCGCGGGCGCGGCGTGGCTGCGCCTCGGGCCCGTGCCCGAAATTGACCGCGCGAAGCTCGCCTCGGTCACCGTCGTCGATCGCAACGGCGAGGTGTTGTACGAACCGCTCGCCTCGAGTGGTGCGCGCACCGAATGGATGCATGCTGATGCGATTCCGGCGAATGTTGCGGATGCGACGCTCGCGGCGGAGGACCATCGGTTCCGCAGTCACATTGGGATCGATCCGATTTCGGTCGCACGCGCGGTCGTGCACAACATGCGGCGTTTGCGCGTGGTGGAAGGCGGCTCCACGATCACGCAGCAGGTCGCGAAGCTGCTTCTCGGCTCGCGCGAACGGACGCTCGTGCAGAAAGCGCGCGAAGCGGTCGTCGCGCTGCGCCTCGAACATCGTTACTCGAAAGACGAGATTCTCGCGCTGTACCTGAACCTCGCGCCGTACGGCAATCGCATCAACGGCATCGCGCGCGCAAGCCGTGCGTACTTTGGCGCCGCGCCGGATGCGCTCACGCCGGCGCAGGCGGCGTTTCTGGCGTCGCTGCCGCAGCGGCCGAGCGCATTCAATCCGCTGCGCAACGAAAACGCGGCGATGGCGCGGCAGCGCGCGGTGCTCGCGCGGATGCATCTCAGCGCCGACGATTACAAGCACGCACGCGCGGAGCGTTTGCGCTTCGATCGCGGCGAGCAACCGGTCGTGGCGCGGCACTTTGTCGAGCGCGTGCTCAGTGGAGCGGCGGGCGCCTCGCCCGGCGGTTTTTCACGCGATTCGGCGGGCGAGGGCGCCCGCCGCTCCAACGTGATCCGCACGACGCTCGATGCGAATCTGCAGCGCGAGATCGCGGGCATCATCGCGGCGCGCAAAGACGATCTGCTGCGGCACGGCGCGCACAGCGTGGCCGTCGCGGTGCTCGATAACGAAAGCGGTGAGTGGCTGGCGTGGGAAGGGTCGGGCGATTACTTCGGCGAGCGGTTCGGCGGCGCAATCGATGGCGTGGTCACGGCGCGTCAGCCCGGTTCGACGCTGAAGCCGTTCACGTACGCACTCGCGTTCGAGCGCGGTTACTCGCCGGCGACGGTGCTGGCGGATGTGCCGTCGCACTTTCCGACTGCCGAAGCAGGCATCGTCTACACGCCGCGCAATTACGACGGCAAGTACCGCGGTCCGCTGCCCGTCCGTTCGGCTTTGGCGGGATCGGAAAACGTTCCGGCTGTGGCCATGCTCGCGCAGCTGGGGCCGTCGTCGCTGCTACGCGTGTTGCGCAACGCCGGCTTCCGCTCCCTCGACCGCACCGCCGATTACTACGGCCTCGGCCTCACGCTGGGCGACGCGGAAGTGACGCTCGAACAACTCGTCACTGCGTACGCGTCATTCGCGCGCGGCGGCAAAGCGGTGCAGCCGGTCATGCTGCTCGATCAGAAGCACAGCACGGAGCGCCGCGTCTTCACGCAGAAAACCGCGTTCTGGATCACCGACATCCTCAGCGACGCGAACGCGCGCGAGTACGCATTCGGCAGCGGCGGCAGTCTCGACTTCCCGTTCCCGGTGGCGGTGAAGACCGGCACGTCGCAGGCCTATCGCGACAACTGGACGGTCGGCTACACGCGCGAAGTGACGGTGGGCGTGTGGGTCGGCAACTTCGATCGCGACGAGCTGCGCGGCTCGAGCGGCGTCACCGGCGCTGCGCCGATTTTCAACAGCGTCATGCTCGCGGCGATGAAACGCGCGCGCGGCCGGTTGCCGATCGGCGACATGACCCCAATCGTCGAACATCCCGCGCAGCTCGAATCGCTGCCCGTCTGCGCGCTCTCCGGCCTGCGGCCGTCGCCTTGGTGCCCATCGATCGAACACGAATGGGTCGACGTGACGCAGCCCGCTCAATTCTGTTCGTGGCACCACGAAGGCCGCACCGACTATCCGCCCGAATACCGCGAATGGGCGCGCAAGAACGGCCAGCTCCCCGCCGCCGCGCCGCAGCTCGCCACGCAACACGAAACGCCGCTGCGCATCACCAACCCCGCCGATGGCGCGACCTACATGATCGATCCCACCTTGCGCAGCGACTTCCAACTGCTCCGCCTCCGCGCCACTGCCACCTCCCGCGTCTCGTGGCACGTCGACGACAAACGCGTCAGCGACGAATGGCCCCTCCGCCCCGGCCGCCACACCATCCAGGCCGTAGATGAAGACGGCCGCGCGGATCGGGTGCAGATTTACGTGAAGTAGGCGAGCGCGAAAAACGTTGGAGCGGCGGGCGCCTCGCCCGCC
>DASSMK010000317.1:0-8330 GCA_035688915.1 Thermoanaerobaculia bacterium | reverse complement strand
GGCGGGCGAGGGCGCCCGCCGCTCCACCATTCGTCGCGAGCTACAGCACTTGCCGCGAATCGCCCACGCGTTTCGTCACGCCTTCGCGATCGAACCACTCCAGCAGCGGGATCGCCACTTTGCGTGAGATGCCGAAGAAATCTTTGAACTGGCCGACGTCGATGGTCGTCCCTTTCTTTTCGGCCAGCTTCTCGCGCGCGGCGGTCAGCGTATCGCGGTGCAGGTAAACGCCGTCGCCGATGCGCGCGAGCGTGCCCTGCTTCACGAGGTACGAGATCACCCCTTCGATCACCTTCGGCTTCTGCGGAATCATCTTGATGATCTCGGAGACGGCGGGCGTTTGCAGCCCCGCGTCGGCGAACGCTTTTTCGATCGCGCGCGCCAGCTCGCCTTCGGCGCCGCCGAGAGTTTTGGAGCGGCCGGGGATGTCGAGGGCGTCGCCTTGCACGACGGCGATTTTCTGATTGGCGAGATCGGCGAGCAGGAAGTTCACCGGCGCGCCGTTCGGAATGAGCTTCTGCACGAACTCGCCGCGCGGCACGTTGAGCGCCATCTTGTTCTCTTTGAAATAGCGCTGCAGCAGCTCCATCGAGCGGCGGCGGAAATCGGCGATGACGTCGTTGTGCAGGAATGTCGAGCCGACGCTGACGACGTTCGGCACATGTTTCAGTTGCTTGGCGAGCGTCTCGGTGCGGATGCCGGTGCGCGCCTGCACTTCGATGAGCGGCAGTCCGCGCAAGCCTTCCAGCTTGGCCATCAATTCGACGCGCTGCGGCAGCGTGCCGTTCGTGAGCGTGTCGAGCAATTCCGCGCGCGTGTTGCGGCTCAGCTTCGGCAGATGCGCGTCGAGAATCACGCCGCCGCCGATCGTGAATGCCGGCGAATAGCGGCGGATGACGAAGCGGTCTCCCGCCACCGCCACGACCGGTGATTCGAGGCGAATCTGCACGGTGGCGGTTGCGCCGGCGGCGAGCTCGCCTTCGCTCTGATCGACGAAACGGATCGTGCCGAGGAGTTCCGAGGCAAGATGATGAAAGCGGATGCGCGTCTGCTCTTTGAGCGGCTTCGCGTCCGGCAGCAGTTCCAGTTTGGCCGTGATCACCTGCGACGGCCGCAGCGTGTTCGGATGCAGCACCTGATGGCCGCGATGCAGCTCATCGAGCGGAATGTCGGCGAGATTCATCGACGTCCGCTCGCCCGCGGACGCCTGCTCGCGCGGCTCGCCGTGCACCTGAATGGCGCGCGCGCGGCTGCGCTTTCCGCCCGGCAGCACTTCCACTTCATCTTCCACGTTCACGCGGCCCGAGTAGGTCGTGCCGGTGATCACGGAGCCGAAGCCTTTCATCGTGAAGACGCGATCGATGGGCAGGCGGAAAACGCGTGTCGTCGCGTCGCGATCTTCCACCGAAGCGACGGATGACAGCAGCGCCGCGCGCAAATCGTCGAGACCCCCGCCCGTCGTGCTGCTCACTGCCACGATCGGTTTGCCGCCGAGGAAGGAGCCGGCGACGAGATCTTCGATTTCGAGGCGGACCAGCTCGAGGATGTCCGCGTCGACGAGATCCGATTTCGTGATCGCCACGACGCCGGTGGGGATGCCGAGCAGTTTGCAGATGGCGAAATGTTCGCGCGTCTGCGGCTTGATCGATTCGTCCGCCGCGACAACGAGCAGCGCACTGTCGATGCCGCCGACGCCGGCGAGCATGTTCTTCACGAAGCGCTCGTGACCCGGCACGTCGATGAATCCGATCTGGTAGTCATCGGTGAACCAGCTCGCGAAGCCCAGGTCGATCGTGATCCCGCGCCGTTTCTCCTCGGGCAGCCGGTCGGTATCGACGCCGGTCAGTGCGCGGACGAGAGAGGTCTTGCCGTGATCGATGTGGCCGGCGGTGCCGACCACGCGTTTCTTGCGAGGCATGTGCGGGCGGATCGTACCGCGACGCACGTTGGAGCGGCGGGGCTTGGCCCCGCCTGGTTCTTCGCTTCGCTCATTTCGGCGGGGCAAGCCCCGCCGCTCCAACGGGCAGCGCACCAAATGCGTCAGCGCACGCGATCGGGATACGTCTCCGCCAGTTGCGGCGGCGCCTTCGCCTCCATCCCCAGCGCGCCTTCGATCTCGACCGCGTTCACCACCGCCTGGCCGCGGAAGTGATTGTTCGTGATCACATACGTGTCCTTGCTTTTGGCCATGCGCGAGATGCGGTCGACCCACGGCTCCAGCTCGTCCTGCGTGTAGAGATAGTTGTAGCGCTCCCACGACTCGTCGTGCGCGAACCACTTTTCGTAATTGCGTCCGTGCAGGCGCGCGTAGCCGACCGGGCCGGTGGCCGTCGCCGCGGGCTTCACCGAATCGTGAAAGAGCGGCTGATCGACGTTCACCCATGACACGTCGTGTTCTTCGATGAAGTCGTAGAACTCCTCCTCCTGAAACGTGGCGTGCCGCACTTCGAGCGCCTTCGGATATTCGGCGAACGACTCGAACAGCTCCACGAGCTTCACGCGGTTTTCGGGCGTGTTGCGGAAGCTCCAGGGGAACTGCAGCAGGATCGCGCCGAGGCGATCGGCTTCCAGCAAAGGGTCGAGATAGTTGCGGAAGGCTTTGATGTCCGCGGCTTCGATCTTCGCTTTCTCGTGTGTGAAGCCGCGGAAGACCTTCGTGGTGAAGCGGAAATCAGGATTGTCTGCCACGCGCCGCACCCAGCTCCGCGAGTGAGTCGGCGGAGGGATGCGATAGAACGGCGAATTGATTTCGATGGTGTCGAAAAAGGACGCGAGATAGGCGAGGTGATCGAACTTCGAGCCGTGCTTGGGGTAGACGGTTCCTTCCCAATCGGTGTAGCTCCAGCCGGCCGGACCGACGCGGATTTTGCGGGTGTCAGACACGGCTGGGAAGCCCTCCATGCTTATTTGTAGTCACGTGCAAGTCGTTGCCTTCATTAAGACTTGTATGCTAAAAGCGCGCTATCGGAATCAATTTCGGCACCCATCGGCTGCAGCGTGCGTCAGGGCCCGAGTTGTATCCGAAGCATCGGAAGGGGGTCGATTCGCACAAGCTCGTTGTTTCATCAACCAGGATGCGGGGACGAGTCGCGGCACCCCGCACGATGTCACCGCTGCGGCAATTTCCCGGGTAAATATTTTTAGGAGATCAAGGCTTCATGGACACTTTCAACGATAAGAGCCTCGCCTGTGCCGATTGTGGTCAGGACTTCATTTTCAGCAAGAACGAACAGGCCTTCTACGCCGAGCGCGGTTTCACCAACGAGCCGAAGCGATGCAAGAACTGCCGCGACAAGCGCAAGACGGCGCGTGACGGCAACGGCGGCGACAGCCGCGGCCGTTCCATGGTGAGCGTGACGTGCGACAGCTGCGGCGTCGCCACCGAGGTGCCGTTCACCCCGGTCAGTGGCAAGCCGGTGTACTGCCGCGACTGCTACAACCAGCGCCGCTCGAACAGCCGCCCGAACTCCTGGGCGTAAGCACCCCCGAACAAAATCGACCTATCCGAGACGGCCGGCGTTTGCGAAGCGCCGGCCGTATTTTTTTGCCGTGACGTTCCTTGACCGCGGCCACACCGCCACCTAGAATCGCCCCGCCTTGACCTCCCCCCTCAGCAAGCCTGTCGATAGTGTGCTCGAACTGGTCGGCAACACGCCGATGTTGCGCCTCCGCCGCATCCCTGACGAGCAGTGCGCGGACATCTTCGTGAAGCTCGAATTCTTCAATCCCGGCTTCTCGGTGAAAGACCGCATCGGAGTGGGGATGATCGAGCGCGCGGAGCGCGACGGCCTGCTGAAACCGGGCGGCACGATCATCGAGCCGACCGCCGGCAACACCGGAGTCGGTCTCGCGCTCGCGGGCGTGCAGAAGGGCTATCGCGTCATTCTCTGCGTCCCCGAAAATTTCTCTGCCGAGAAGCGCGAGATCATGAAAGCGCTGGGCGGAGAGCTGGTGCTGACGCCGGGCGCGGGCGGCATCCGCGGCGCGATCGAAAAAGCGGAAGAGCTGGCGCGCGACATCCCGAATTCGTACGTGCCGCAGCAGTTCCGCAACGTCCACAACAGCGAGTCGCATTACGCGACGACCGGCCCGGAGATCTTCGAGCAGCTGGATGGCCGCATCGATGCCTTCGTCGCCGGCGCCGGCAGTGGCGGCACGTTCACCGGCGTCGCCAAATATCTGCGCGAGCGTCTGCCGGACGTTTACTGCGCCGTCGTCGAACCGGAAGGCTCAGTTCTCGGCGGACGCCAGCAGGCCGGCCCGCACGAAGTGGAAGGCATCGGCTCATCGTTCATCCCGCCGGTGCTGCACCTCGACCTCTCCAATGAAGTGATCACGATCTTCGATGCGCCGGCGTTCGCGATGGTCGCGCGCCTCGCCGCAGAAGAAGGCATTCTCGGCGGCTCGTCCGCCGGCGCCAACGTCGCCGCCGCCCTCCAGGTCGCGCAACGCCTCGGCCCCGGCAAACGAGTCGTCACCATCATCCCCGACGCCGCCGAGCGATACATGTCGAAGGGCATCTTTTCGAAATGGCGGGAGAAAAGCGAAATTGAAAATTGAAAATTGAAAATTGAAAATGCGGTGCGGCGCAAGAATCAACGTGGCCGCGTGAGCGGCCCACCACCATTTTCAATTTTCAATTTTCAATTTTCAATTCCGCTCACGAAAGCGAGCGAACCAAATTGGCTTTTTCAACGGATTGCATCCACGCCGGCCAGGAGCCGGAGCCGCATACCGGCGCTGTCACCATTCCGATTTATCAGACTTCGACCTATGTGCAGCCGGAGCTGGGGCGGCATAAGGGTTATGAGTACGCGCGGACGCAGAATCCGACGCGTGCGGCGCTCGAGGCGAATCTCGCGGTGCTCGAGCGCGGGAAGCATGGGCACTGCTTTGCGTCCGGCATGTCGGCCATCGATGTGGTCTTCCGGCTGCTGAAGTCGGGCGATCATGTGATCGCGGGCGAGAACATGTATGGCGGCTCGTACCGCCTGTTCAGCAAGGTTCTGGAGCGGTTCGGATTGCAGTTCACGTACGTCGATACGTCGAATCTCGACGCGGTGCGCGCTGCGTTTCAGGACAACACGCGCGTGCTCTATCTGGAGACGCCGACCAATCCGATGATGACCATCACGGATCTCGCGGCGTGCGCGGAGATCGCGCATGCGAAGAACGCGCTGGTCGTCGTCGACAACACGTTCTGCTCGCCGTATCTGCAGCGGCCCATCGAGCTCGGCGCGGACATCGTGCTGCACTCGACCACGAAGTTTCTCAATGGCCATTCCGACTCCGTCGGCGGCGCGGTGATCTCCACGACCGACGAGTTGGGACAGCAGATCGGCTTCCTGCAGAACGCCGTCGGCGCGATTCTCTCGCCGTTCGATTCATGGCTCGTGCTGCGCGGCACGAAGACGCTGGCCGTGCGCATGAAGCGCCATGAAGAAAACGGCAACGCCATGGCGAACTACCTCGCGCATCACGCGAAGGTGAAGCGCGTTTACTACCCCGGCCTGCCGGATCATCCGCAACACGAGCTGGCCAAGAAGCAGATGAACGGTTTCGGCTCGATGATCTCCTTCGAGCTCGGCTCGTTCGAGAACGCGAAGAAGTTCCTCGACCGCGTCCGCCTCTGCTCCCTCGCCGAATCTCTCGGCGGCGTGGAGACGCTGATCTCGCATCCGATCTCGATGACGCACGGCTCCGTCCCCGAAGAAATGCGCAAACGGCTCGGCATCACGCAAGGGCTGGTGCGCATCTCCGTCGGCATCGAAGACATCGAAGATCTGATCGCCGATCTCGAGAACGCGTTCGAAGGGGTGTAGGCGAGCCGTCTTCGCGGCTCGAGTTGCAAAGTCGTAGAGTCGTCGAGTCTCCGAGGAGAACCGCGCGTCGTGCTCTTCCACTCGGAGACTCTGCGACTCGAAGACTCTGCGACTCCCCCCGTACAATACGCCGCGCATGCTGCCCACTCTCGTCGTCGCGGCCGCGTATCTGCTCGGATCGATTCCGTTCAGCTTTCTCGTGGTCCGTTTCGTCGCGAAGAAAGACATTCGGGAGCTCGGCAGCCGCAACGTCGGCGCGACGAACGTCGCGCGCACCGCAGGGCGTTTCCCGGGGATCATCGCGCTGCTGCTCGACATTTCGAAGGGCTACTTGGCGGTGGCCCTTGCGCGTGCGATCGTGGCGCGGCCGGAGTGGCCATTCGCGGCGGGGCCGGCCGCGTGGCAGTCGCGCGAAATGTGGATCGCGCTGGCGGGACTCATCGCCGTGCTCGCGCACATGTTTCCGGTCTGGCTGCACTTCCACGGCGGCAAAGGCGTGGCTACCGCGGCGGGTGTGTTTCTCGCGCTCGATCCGCTCGTGCTGCTCGCCGGGATGCTCGTCTTCGCGATCGTGCTGCTGACGTCGCGCTTCGTTTCGCTCGCGTCCATCGTCACCGCCGCATCCATTCCGATCTTCTTCCGCTTCCTCGTGCATGACGCGCCGTTCTGGCGCATCGTCATCAGCATCGGCATCTCGCTGGCCGTCATCCTCAAGCACCACTCCAACATCGCGCGTCTCGCCTCCGGCTCCGAACGCCGCATGGGGCAGAAGAAGAAGGAAGAGGAAGAGCCATGAAGATGTCGGTCATCGGCGCCGGCTCGTTCGGCACGGCCATGGCGATCTCCGCGGCGCGCGCGGGCAACGAAGTGGTGCTGTGGGCGCACAACCCTGACGTCGCGCGCGAGATCCACACCACCGGCGCGAACGCCGACTACCTCAAAGGCGCGCGCATTCCTGCGGGTGTGCGCGCGACGTCCGATCTCGCGGAAGCGGCAGAGTTCGCGGAAACGATCTTCATGGTCGTGCCGAGCCATCACTACCGCGAAGTGCTGACGAAGATGAGCGCGCATTTCCGCGGGCCGGTGTCGGTGATCTCCGGAACGAAGGGGATCGAGATCGCGTCGCTGGAGCGGATGTCCGAAATCTCGGCGCACGTTCTTGGCGAGAACCTTCGCGCCTTCGCAGTGCTGAGCGGACCGACGTTCGCGATCGAAACCGCGCGCGGCGATCCCACGGCCGCTGTGATCGCATCCAAGCAGATCGATTTCGCGCAAGACGTGCAGCGCGCGATGTCGTCGGCAACGTTCCGCCTCTATCACTCCGACGACGTCGTAGGCGTCGAGCTTTCCGGCTCGCTGAAGAACGTCATCGCCATCGCCGCCGGTGTCCTCGAAGGCCTCGGCCTCGGCTCCAACACGAACGCCGCCCTCGTCACGCGCGGTCTCCGCGAGATCACGCGCCTCGGCATGGCCCTCGGCGGACGCCTGGAAACGTTCGCGGGATTGGCCGGCATGGGCGATCTCGTGCTGACGTGCACCGGCGCGTTGTCGCGCAACCGCACGGTCGGCGTGCAACTCGGGCAGGGGAAGACGCTCGACGAGATTCTGCGCGACGCGAAGTTCGTGGCCGAGGGGATCAAGACGTCGAAATCGGCGCGGCAGCTGGCGGAGCGGCACCAGATCGACATGCCCATCACGTCGGCGATGTACGGCGTGCTGTACGAGGATCAGACGCCGCGCGAATCGATCCAGAAGCTGATGACGCGGTCGTTGAAAGCCGAAACGTCATGACCAGCGGCAGCGCGTAACAGAGCGCATAAACGACCCAGCGCGGCGCGCCGTCGTAGAGCAGATACGAAAACGGCGCGCAGAGCGCGAGCCAGATCCAGCCGCTTTGCTCGATGAGTGCGGCGCCGGCCAGCGCAAGCCAATACCACGGATGAATGGCGGGCGCGCAGAGGATCAGGATGGCGATGGCGCGCGAGACGCTCGTGCGCGTGGCGAGGATCAGCACGACGGCGACGCCCGCGAGAATCGCGCGGGTGACGAAATCCGGATAGACGTGGCGGTACACGACGTCCGAGATCGCGGCGAAGCGCAGCGGATGATGCGTCCAGATCTCCTTCGTCGGAATGCGCGAGACGAGCGCGAACACGAGATCGTACAGCGGCGAATTGAAGATCCAACGCGTCGCGTATTCGCGAAAGCCCGGCATGATCGGCGCGCCAAGGAACGGCACGTACGGCAGCGCGAGTGCGGCGGCGAACGTGAGCGCGAAGCGGCGCGAGCGCGCCAGCGCGGGAAACGCGGCAGAGGGGATGATCTTCAAGCCGCTCGCGAGTGCCAGTGCGAACGCGGAAGTGCGGACCAGCGCGAGCACCACCAGCACGCCGGCGAGCGCGTCGACGTGTCCGTTCCACGCACCTTCGATGAGCAGCGGCGGGAAGGTGGCGTACGCGAACGCCAGCGACGAACGTTGGAGCGGCGGGCGCCCTCGCCCGCCGTTTT
>DASSMK010000316.1:0-4894 GCA_035688915.1 Thermoanaerobaculia bacterium | reverse complement strand
TCCTGGCCGTACCAGTCGGCTTCATGGAAGACGCGGAAGGCTTCGCGATTCTGTGGGAACTGCCGATCGGCAGCTGGTGCCTTCGTGAAGAACTCCGAAGGCATGCGCGGATTGAGCTGATGGACGACGGGGCCGAGGTCGATGACGACGAAGAGAAAGATCAGGACGATCCAGCTCTTGCGCTCGATGCGGGGGAAGCTCCAGAGAATGAAGAAGAGCACGGCGCCGCGCAGCGCGGCGATCGTCCAGTCGATGCGCGTGATCTTCACCATCCGCTCGTTCAGTACGCCGCTGAAGCCCCAGATGCGCGAGAACGTCTTCGTATAAACCGGCAGGAACGACGCGAGCGCAAGCAGCGCCGCCACCACCGCAGTGGCGAGCACGAAGCCCATCACCGCTTCGCGCAGCGCTTCATCGCCGTCGAGCAGCCGCTGGAAGAGCTGCGACGCGAAAATCGTGATCGCGAAAACGCCGACGAGGATGAACTTCTCCGGATAGCGAATCGACGCGGCGATGTGATGGTCGTAGAGAAAGCGCAGCAGCGGCGTGTGCGCGCCGAGCGCGATCAACGCGGAAAAGAAACAGAGCAGCAGCACGAATCGTCCGCCGCGCGGTCGCGTGAAGAGTCCGGCGATGGCGAGGCCGATGACGAGCAATCCCGCGTAGATGCTGAAGAGAAACGGCGATCCCATCCCGGGATACAAGCCGCCGCCCCAATACAGCATGGCGTCATTGATCGAGATGTGGCCGAGGACCATCGGGTAGATGACTTCGGCGAACTTGGCCCACGGGAAGCTCCATGCGCTGACCAGCGAAAACTCGAATGCTTTTGCGCGCGCGGAATCGCCGACGTGATCGATGGCCGGCATCATCTGCGCGGCGCCGACGGCGATGGCCGCCATGGAAATCAGCGCGATGAACGCGACGCGCGCGATCATCTCCGGCACCGCATCGCGCCAGAAACGGCCGTCGTGTTCCTTCGCCGCGTACCAGCCGCGATAGAGCGCGTACATGCCGATCAGCAAGCCGGTCTGCATGACGGTGGTCGGCTCGCCGATCAGGAACTGCAATCCGAGAAAGAGCGACGCCAGCGCGAAGTAGCGCAGCCGCGGATGCAGCAGGAACTTGCGCACGTACAGGCAGGTCAGCGGCAGCCACGCCGCGCAGAAGAGAATCGGCAGGAGGTTGATGTACGAGAGATAGATGCCGCCGAGACCGAAGGCGAGCGCGCCGAAGGTGGCGGCGGCGGGGCGCAGCTCCATCGAGCGGAGCAGCGCGTACATCGCCAGCAAACCGATGTAGACGTGAATGAGGATGTGCAGGCGGTAGCCGAGGTCGTAGCTCGGCAGAAGAATCAGCCAGGTGAGCGGGTAGAAGACTTCATGCTCGGGATTGGCCGCGATGGGCTGGCCGGCGGAAAAGTAGCGGTTCCAGTAGGGAAACTCGCCGTGCTGCACGATCTCGCGCAGCACCTGTTTGGTCGGGTAGTAGTAGCGCGTGAGGTCGCGCATGAAGACGTTCTGCGTGCCGATCAGAACGTCGGCGAAGAAGAAGGTGCCGAGGGCGCAGAGGATCGCGATGGCGATCCAGTCGTGGCGGCTGATGGCGCGGCGCGGCTCGCTCGACAGCGCGTTCAACGTCAGCGCAGCCCTGCGACCGCAGGCGCAGCGGATGGCCGCGGATCGCGAAAGATCCTGTGCGTGTAAATCCGCTTTTTGTGCAGCTTGTACAGGACCATCGTCTTCAGAATGGAAAGCCCGTACCGCGTGCCGCGCCAGAAGCCGACCTGCGACGCTTCATCGAAGTAGCGCGTCTGGATCGGCACCTCGCGGATGCGCATTCCCTTGGCCACGCCCTGCGCGATGATCTCGGTGTCGAACACGAAGTCATCGGAGTTCGCTTCAAAATCGACGCTCTGCAGGTAGCGCTTCGAATACGCGCGGAAGCCGGAGTGATACTCGGACAAGTAGACGTAGAACGTCGCGTTCTCGACCATCGTCAGGAAGAGATTCGCAAAGTACTTCCACTTCGGCATGCCGCCTTCGATGGGCCGGCCGCCGAGCATGCGCGAGCCGAAGACGGCTTCGCACTCGCCGCGCAGCAGCGGCTTCACGAGCTCGGGGATGATCTTCGGATCGTACTGATGGTCCGGATGGACCATGACCATGATCTCTCCGCCGAGTTCTTCCATCGCGGTGCGGTAGCAGGTCTTCTGGTTGCCGCCGTAGCCGCGATTCTTCTGATGGACGACGGTCTTGATGCCGAGCTCCTTCGAGAGCTCGACCGTGCGGTCGCGCGAACAGTCATCGACGAGCAGAATCTCATCGACCCAGTCCTGCGGAATGTCGTCATACGTGGCGCGCAACGTCCGTTCGGCGTTGTACGCAGGAAGCACGGCGATGACTTTTTTCTCGTGAAGCGGCATCAGCGGCGCGCGAGGATAGCACAGGGACGAGTTGTCAGTCGTCAGTGGCCAGTGGTCAGTTGAAACCTCGCGCTGAACACGTTAGCGCCGACTGACCACTGACCACTGGCCACTGACCACTAATCCCTACGCCGTCACTCGCGAATACGCCGCGATCCGCATCAAAATCTCTTCACTCGTCGCGGGCACGCGCAGCTTCGGCAGCTCGCCGTTCGAGACGTACGACAGCGCGTTCTTGACCGCGCACCAGACGGAGATGGCCATCAGCAGCGGCGGTTCGCCGACGGCTTTGCTGCCGTAGAGGTTCACCGGATTGTCGACGTCGATCCAGTCGACGTTGAAGATGTCCGGGACGTCGTTGATGTTCGGGATTTTGTACGTGGTCGGCGAATGCGACAGCAGTTCGCCTTTCTCCGTGTACTTCAGTTCTTCCGTCGTCAGCCAACCCATGCCTTGGATGAACGCGCCGGTGATCTGACCGCGGTCCACGCCCGGATTGATCGGGCGGCCGATGTCCATCAGCACGTCGCTGCGCAGCACTTTCATCGCGCCGGTGAAGCGATCGATCAGCACTTCCGAGCACGACGCGCCCATCGTGAAGTAGAGGAACGGATGGCCGGTGCCGCTGGTCCAGCTCCAATCGATGCGCGGCGTGGCGTAGAAACCACGTTCGCCGAGGGAGATGCGGAGCTTGTAGGCGGCGCTGACGAGATCTTCCCAGCGGATGCGCTTCGACGGACGGCGCTCGTCCCAAATGAAGCCGCGCGCGAACGTCAGCGATTCCGGCGACGCTTCCACATCCGCGCCGCGCGCCAGCTCGCGCGCGGCGACGTCCGCGAGACGCGCGCGAATGCGGCGGCAGGCATCGACCGCCGCGCTGCCGTTCAAATCGGCGGCGCTCGACGCAGCGGTGGCGGAGGTGTTGTTGTTCTTCTCCGTCGACGTGGCCATGACGAGCACGCGTTCGAGCGGCACTCCCAGTTCGTCGGCGACGAGCTGGCGGATCTTCGTGTTGACGCCCTGCCCCATCTCGGTCGCGCCGGTGGAGACCTGCACGCTGCCGTCGAGATAGATATTCACCAGCGCGTTGGCCTGGTTGAGGAACTTCGTGTTGAACGAGATGCCGAACTTCACCGGCGTCAGCGCGATGCCTTTCAGATGCGTGCGCGACTGCGCGTTGAACGCGCGCACGGCTTCGACGCGCTGCGTGTAGTCGCAACGGTCCGGCAGTTCGGTGAAGAGCCGGGGCAGCGTGTTGCGCTCGACGATCTGGCCGTAAGGCGTCACGTTACGATTCTCGATGCCGTAGCAACTGGCGCGGCGCACTTCGAGCGGCTCTTTCTTCAGGTAGCCGGCGATCTCTTCGATGATGTTTTCCATCGTGATCGCGCCCTGCGGTCCGCCGAATCCGCGGAAGGCGGTGTTCGGCGGGTTGTGCGTCATGCAAACCGTGCCGCGGATCTCGACGTCGGGGATGAAGTACGCGCCGTCGACGTGCGTCATGGCGCGGCCCATCACCGCCGGTGACAGATCGGCGTATGCGCCGCCGTCGGAGTAGAGATCGACCTTCAGCGCCGTGATCTCGCCCGTCGATTTGAAGCCGACGCGATAGCGGTTCTGGAACGGGTGGCGCTTGCCCGTGACATGCATGTCCATGTCTTTGTCGTACGCGATGCGCGCGGGACGGCGCGTTTGCTGCGCGACGAGCGCGGCGATCGCGGCGGGATGCGTGGCCTGACACTCCTTGCCGCCGAATCCGCCGCCCATGCGTTTGGTGATCACGACCACCTGGCTCATGTCGAGGCCGAGAAGGTGCGCGATCACTTCCTGCACTTCGGTGGGGTTCTGCGTGGACGAGTGCACGGTCAGCTGGCCGTGCTCGCCCGGCATCACCAGCGCCGCTTGCGATTCGAGATAGAAGTGGTCCTGGCCGAGGTTGTGGAAGACGCCTTCGAGGACATGCTCGGCGGCGGAGAGAGCGGCGTCCGCATCGCCGCGGCGAATGGTGCGCTGCTCGTCGAGCCAGGCGCTCGCGGCGATGGCGTCGTCGATGGTGAGGATCGGCTGCAGCTCTTCGTATTCGATCTTGACCGCGCGCCTGGCGGCGTTCAGCGCGTCGCGCGTTTCGGCGGCGACGACGACGATCGGCTGGCCGCGGAACATCGTCTCTTTGTCGGCGAGCAGGATCTCGTCTTTCAAGATCGGGCCGAACTGGTTGTGATGCAGCTCGGCGCTGCTGAAGACGAACGCGTGGCGCCGCGCTTCGTTCGTGTCGATGGAGACAATGCGCGCGTGCGCGTAGGGGCTCCAGACGAAGTCGACGAGCAGCTCGCCGGCCTGCGGCGGCATATCGTCGATGTAAATCGACTCGCCGGTGACGTGGCCGCGGGCGGAGTCGTGCGGCACGTTTGATCCGACGTAGGTTTCGCGCGATTCCTGTTGGAGCGGCGGGCGCCCTCGCCCGCCGGC
>DASSMK010000315.1:0-7654 GCA_035688915.1 Thermoanaerobaculia bacterium | reverse complement strand
GGCGGAGCGATTGGCGCACGGCACTTAGCCGCCTTCGGCGGCTGCGTGCCGAATTGAAAATTGAAAATTGAAAATTGAAAATTGGGGAACCGAAGCACGCTGCCCGTGAGGCCGCAGCATTTTCAATTTTCAATTTTCAATTCTGATTTTAGGACACACCTTCACCAGAACAGGACAGCCCCCACCCAGCCTCTTCCGCTAAACCACACAAAACACTGACGGAATACTCGTCCGTGCGGTGGCATCTCGTCCGCACCGGAGCGGCGTGCAGCAGGAGACAGCGTCCATGCGAAAACCAACTTTCCTCCTTTCTCTTCTTCTGACCGCGCTTGCCGTTCCGTCCTTTGCGACGACGACGGGAGAGCGTCATCAGTCCTACTTTTCCTATGACGACGGCGGCACGATCGTTCGTCAGGGTGACGACAATCGCGAGATCGATGCGCGCGTCAACCTGCCGATCTTCCCCGGCGACGAGGTGGTCACGAATCGCCGCGGACGCGCCGAAGTGCGCCTTTCCGATGGCAACATCATCGGCATCGATCGCGCGACCGCCGTTCGCTTCCGCTCGATCCTCGACAGCTACGAAGGCGGCGACGCCGACGAAACCGTCGTCGAGTTGCGCTACGGCAAGCTGGCCGTGAATCGCACCGACATCGGCCACGACTACATCCGCCTCGACACGTCGAGCGCGAGCTATGTCGCGCGCAATGAAGGCGTCTACTCGGTCGAATCGGATTCGCAGGGCCGCGATCGCGTGACCGTGCTCGATGGCGCCGTCGAAGTGCGCACGCCGCAGCGCTCCACGCGCCTGCGCGCGGGCGAGTCGGCGCAGGTCGACGACAGCGGCGTTTACGACGTCGACGACAACGGCGCGGGCGGTGCCGACGACTTCGAGCGCTGGTTCCTGCGCCGCGCCGACAAGCTGCAGAATCGCTCCAATCGCTACATGGATCGCCGCCTCTCGTACTGGGGCGATGATCTCGACACCTACGGCGACTGGGTGAACGTGAGCGGCATCGGCTACTCCTGGCGTCCGCGCGGCGTGGCGGTCGGCTGGCGTCCGTACTACAGCGGTTACTGGACGAACGGCCGCAACGGCTGCCTGGTGTGGGTCTCCTACGAGCCGTGGGGCTACGCGCCGTATCACTACGGCCGCTGGGCTTACGATGGCTTCTATGGCTGGGTGTGGGTGCCGGGCTCCGCGTACGCGCCGGCCTGGGTTTACTGGATGTATGGCTCGAACTACATCGGCTGGGCTCCGGCCGGTTATTGGGATTGCCACCGTCCGTACTACGACTGGGCATACCGGCCGTACACACGTGCGAGCATCGACATCGGCTTCGGTTTCTACGGCCGCGTGCGTGTGAATGAAGTCGACCTGCGTCCCTGGACGTTCATCGATTCGAACACGATCGTCTCGACGCGCGTCGACCGCGCCGCTCTCACCACCGACGCCGTCAAGCAGCGTCTCGGCCGCAACGGCGGTTACGCGACCGTATCCAATGGCCCGGCGCGCTTCACCCGCGAAGAGTTCCGCGATCCTGCAGCCGCCATCCAGCGCCGCGGCCTCGGCAACGTGGCCGGGAAAGACGGCGTGGGCTCGCCGGCCGCTGACGTGACTCCGTTCATTCGCCGCGATCCGACCGTCGGCGCCGACATCCGCGAGCGCATCGTTCGCTCGCGCGGCGGCGCTCCTTCGGACGGCGCTTCGTCGCTTTCGTCTGGCGGCCTCGCGCCGATCGGCCGCGGCAGCGCAGCACCCATCGGTGGCGGCAGCGTCGCGCCGATCGGTCGCGGGTCCGTCGCTCCGATCGCACGTGGCGGCAGCGATACGACTCCTGTGACGACCACACCGGGAACGACCACGCCGGAAGGCCGCGTCGATCGTGGCTCGCGTGACAGTTCGTGGCGCAGCACCACCGGCCGTGCGCCGTCGGCGCCGAGCAGCGGCGGCGAGACGCGCGACAGCGGCGGCGTGATCCGCCGCGGCGGCAACGCGGCTGCACCTCCCGCGTCCACGCCGTCCGCTCCTTCGACCGCGCCTGCGCCTGTGTGGCGCGATCGCGGAGAGGTGAGCAGTCGTGATCGCGACACCTCGAACGATGCGCCGCGCGTCGAGCGTCCCTCGGGCCGCGACCACGCCGATTCCTGGCGCAATCGCGTGAGCAACGATCCGGCGCCGCGCGCGACCGATCCCTCGTCATCGACGTCTTCGCCGGCTCCGGCAGCGCCGTCGGCCGATCGCGGTGAGCGCTCCGTGCCGCGCCGCATCATCGAAGGCATCGGCGGAGCGCGCGTCTATCCACGCGACGGCGAGGGCAGCTCGCGCCGCGGTGGCGATCGTGGCTCGTCGTCGCGCGGTTCTTCTTCGTCGGGCTCTTCGGGCTCGTCGTCGCGTGGATCGAGCGGCGGCGGCAGCGCGCCCCGCTCCTTCGGCGGTGGCAACAGCGGCGGCGGTTCGTCCTCCGCTCCTCCGCCTCCTCCGCCGTCGTCCTCTTCGTCCGGCAACCGCGAAGGCGGCGGCAAGATCGAGCGCCATAAGGACTAACCCCACACGCATTTCACAGAAACGGGAGCTGGTGCGAACCAGCTCCCGTTTTCATTTACGTGGCATCCCCTCCGCTACAATCCGCCGTGAATGACGCTCGCCCTCTTCTTTGCTCTCTACTGTCTCGAGGCAGGCGTCTTCTTCACGGTCGTTCCCTGGACGCGCGTCTGGACGATGAACCCGCTGCTCCACAAGTCGCTCGCCCTCGGCGTATGGGTCGACAACCCGTTCGTGCGCGGCTTCATCTCCGGCGTCGGCCTCATTCATCTTCTGGTCGGCCTGCGTGACGTGCTGCGCTTCGCGCGCGAGCGGCGCGGAGAGAACGCGTGACACGCCGCCCGGCGCGGCTCGTTCTGCCGCTGCTCGTCAGCTTGGCTCTCTTCGCGCTCTACTGGTTCCTGCGCGCCACGCCGCTCGAGCTCGGCCGCTTCGGCGATGTGCGCGAAGCGATCTTCGGTGCCGATCTGCGCGGCCTTTTCTTCGCCGCCTGGATCCCGGTCATCTTCTTCATCGTGCGCCTGATCGATGCGTTGGCGTTCGACGTCTTCGCCACACGCCGCCAGCATGTCACCGCGCCCATTCTGCTGCGCGAGATCCTCTCGATCGTCCTCTACTTTTTGCTGTTCGCGTGGGCGGTCTCCGGCATCTTCCACTACTCGGTCACCGCATTCCTCGCCACCGGCACCGTTCTCGCCGCCGTCCTCGGCCTCGCCCTGCAGGACACGCTCGGCAATCTGTTCTCCGGCATCGCTCTGCATCTGGAAGAGACGTTTCGCGTCGGCGATGTGATCCGCACCGGCGATTTCATCGGCGTCGTCGAAGCGGTGCGCTGGCGCGGCACGCGGATCCGCACGTTCAACAACAACATGGTCGTGCTGCCGAACTCGCTCCTCTCGCGCGAGCGGCTGGAGATCTTTCCGCGCGAGAACCTCAACGCGCGCGTGCTGCAGATCAGCATCGACTATCACTACGCTCCCGCGCGCGTCATCGAAGTGCTGGCGCAGGCGGCGGTGAACGTCGAAGGCGTTTCGCACGACATGCCGTGCATCGCGCGCGTGGGCGGGTTCGGCGATTCCGCGGTGACGTACGAAGTGAAGTACTTCATGCGCGATTACGCGATGCGCGATCGCATCGATGCCGAAGTGCGTCGCGCGATCTGGTACGCGCTGCGCCGCAACGGCATGACCATCCCGTATCCGATCCGCTCTGTGCAGCGCTATCAGGCACCTCCGGAGAGCGGCGGTATCGTCGCGCGCGAAGAGTTGATCGCGCGCCTGCGCGCCGTCGACCTTCTCTCGCCGCTGGGCAATGAAGCACACGAGCAGCTCGCCGGCGCCGCGCGCGTGCATCTCTTCGCGCGCGGCGAAACGATCCTGCGGCACGGCGCCGCGGGCGATTCGATGTTCGTGCTGCACGACGGCCACGTCTCCGTCCGCGTCGCCGACCGCGAAGTGGCGCGACTCGGCGCTGGCGCCGTGTTCGGCGAGATGGCGCTGCTCACCGGTGAGCGCCGGACCGCTGATGTCGTGGCCGTCGCCGATGTGATCGCAATCGAGATCGCCAAAGACGCGCTTCGCCCGGTGCTGCAGAATCATCCGGAACTGGCCACTGCCATCTCCGCGAAAGTCGAAGAGCGGCGCGACGATCTCGAAACGCTGCGCAGCGACGGCTACGACGAAGAACACAAGAGCGTGCTGTCGCGCATTCGTGCGTATTTCGGCCTATGAAACGGCTGCTCATCGTCGAAGACAAGGAATCGCTCGCGCAGATGTTGCGCGAGACGGTGGAGGTCGAAGGGCTCGAAGCGGACATCGCGTCCACCGGCAGCGACGCCATTCGCCGTCTCGCGGAAGGCCGCCGCTACATGGCCATCCTCACGGATCTGCGGCTGCCCGGCGCGGACGGCATCGCGGTGCTGAAGCAGGCGCGCGAGAGCGATCCCGACGCGCCGGTGATTGTGATGACTGCGTACGGAACGATCGAGAACGCGGTGGAAGCAATGAAGCTCGGCGCGCTCGACTTCGTGCAGAAGCCGATCGACGTCGATCATCTCGTGCTGCTGCTGCGGCGCTGCCGCGAACTGCGCGAGCTGCGCCACGAGAACCTGCTGCTGAAAGAAGAGTTCCGCACGCGCTACCGCCTTCCGGCGATCATCGGCGACTCGCCGCGCATCGTCGAAGTGTCGCAGGCGATTCAGAAAGTGGCGCCCACCGATTCGACGGTGCTGCTGCAAGGCGAATCGGGCACAGGGAAGGAGCTGTTCGCGCAAGCGATCCATCAACTCTCCACGCGCCGCGATCGCCCGTTCGTGGCGATCAACTGCGCCGCCATTCCGGACACGCTCATCGAGAACGAGCTGTTCGGCCACGAGAAGGGCTCGTTTACCGGTGCCACGGCGCGGCAGATCGGCAAGTTCGAGCTGGCCGACGGCGGCACGATCTTCCTCGACGAAATCGGCGAGCTGAATTTCTCCGTGCAGTCGAAGATTCTGCGCGTGCTGCAGGAGCGCCGCTTCGAGCGCATCGGCGGCACCGCGCCGATCGACGTCGACGTGCGCGTGATCTGCGCGACGAATCGCAACCTCGCGCAATCGGTGAAGGACGGCACGTTCCGCGAAGATCTCTTCTTCCGCATCCACGTCTTTCCCGTGACCGTGCCGCCGCTGCGCGCGCGCCGCGAAGACATCGACGCACTCACCGACTTTTTCCTGCAGCGTTTCGCACGCGAGCTGGGCCGCCCCGGTCTGAAGATCACCGACGACGCGCGTGCACAGCTGCGCGGCTACGACTGGCCCGGCAACATCCGCGAGCTGCAGAACTGCATCGAGCGCGCGGCCATCCTCTGCGAGCGCAATACGATCGAATCACGCGACCTGAACGTGCTGCCGAGCGATCGCAGTGCCGAAGAGTCGCTGCGCGATGCGCTGGATCTCTCGGGATCGTTGAGCGACGCGACCGATCGCGCGGCGCGGATCGTGGAGCGCCTGAAGCTGCGCGACGCGCTCGCCCGCACCAACTCCCGCGCCGAAGCCGCCGACCTCCTCGGCATCGCCCCGCGCACGCTCGCCGCAAAACTGAAGGAGCTCGGTCTCGATGAGTGATCCGCATCCGTCGTCACACGACGTCGTTGCTTATCTGAACGAACGCCTGGAGGAGCGCGGACTGCCGTACCGCATTGAGCACTTGAACGTGCTGCCGTACGTCAATCCGATGTGGCTCGCGAACTGGGAAGCTCCGCAACTCGACAGGGCGCCGGAGCGCGAGATCATCGAGGAAGAGCTGCGCGAGGCGCGCTGGCGCTACCCGCAAGTGCTGCTCGACTAAGTCCGTGCGCCTTCGCGCTACCGTTGCAGCGGCGGGGCTTGTCCCGCCGTCGTCTCTCTACCGGCGGGGCAAGCCCCGCCGCTCCAACGATCACTGCGCCGCCTTCGGCGGTTCGATCCCGAGGAGCATCGAGACGTAACGCGCGATCCACGTCTGCTGAATCTCGCCCGCGTCTTTGTGCGTGACTCCGGCGCCGAGGGCGAAGAGCACCGTGTGAAACTCGCGATGCGTATTCAGGCCGCCGTGCTGCCCAAAGTAATCGGGCGTCACGCGCACGGGCGGCTGATCGCTCATGCTCAGCGCGATGTTCGGATAGGCGTAGACGATGATGTCGCCCGCGTTCCGGTGGTGTTGCGGCGTCTTCGTCTCCACGCGCTCGAAGTAGCCGGAATCGGTCAACAACTTGACTACCGCGGCGGTGTCGTCGGGCCCACCGGCACGATAAAGATGCGCGTTGTTTCCGGAGCCGTAGGCGCGCCAATGCGGATAGGCGTTGCCGAGGAGGGCGTTGAGGTGCACTTCGGTATCGATGGCGGCGAGGCCGTGATCGCCCGTCACCACCAGCGCATCGCGCGAAGGATCGAGCGCATCCGCCACGCGGCCGGCGATCACGTCGGAAGTGACGAAGGCCGCGCGCTGCACGCGCGCGCCGCGAGGCAAAAGATACTGATGCATCGCTTCATCGACTGCCGGCTCGTACGCGAGCAGCAGATCGAAGGGCATGCGCTGGATGGTCAGCAGTGTCGCGTCGGCCAGATAGTTCGCCAGGCGGTCCATCTGCTCGATGGCCGTGGTGTCGTCGATTCCGTCGCGTCCCGCAAGCCATTCGGCGGCGAGATGTTCGTCCGGCGCACCGGGCCAGAATCCCAGCTCGTTTTCGATCAGCTGCCGGAACGATTCGGGATGCGCCTCGGTGCGCGCAATGCTGCCCCAGTAAATCGTCACGTCGAGCGCTGGCGACGCCGCCGTCAGCTTCGACCACGAGCCATACAGCGCGCCATTGAGACGCTCGGCGATGCGGAACCAACCCTTCGCGTCCGGCGCCACTTCATGATCGCCGTCTTCGATGAAGAAGGTGTCGTAGTTTGCGGTCCAGTCATCGGTCGTGTCGTACGCGACGAGATCGACGTCCACGCGCCCGCGCTGCGGCACCGACCACTCGATCCGCGAGCGCATGATCGGGCTGTACGACGTGCGGCGCTGCGGGCGCGCGCTCCACGTCGGCGGCACCCACTCGCGATGAAAGTCGGCGCGCGTGAGATGAATGATGCGCGACGGTGTGAGGCTGCGCGTCCACACCAATCCGAAATCAGCGGCGCGTCGTGGCGTGGAACCGTCGAGCGTCGGGAAGGAGATCGAACCGACCCGCTTCCCTTGCCGGCGCGCCGCTTCGACGATCGTCTCCACGTCGCTGTCGATGTCCATTCCCATCGCCACCTGCTCCGGCGCAGTGCCGGCGAGGTGAAAGCGATTGCCCACGATGCCGTTCGTCTGCGGATCGGCGCCGGTCAGGATCGCTACGTGCGCAACGGCCGTGGCTGTCGGCGTGACCGGCACGACGCGCGCGGACGTTCCTTCATTCGCCAGCGCCGCGAAATGGGGCAGGTCCTGCTGTGCGGCGAGTGCGTCGGCGCCGAGTCCGTCGAACGACATCAGCACCACGCGTTGCGCGCGGCCATCCGGCGCGAAATGCGCGACGGGCGACGGCGGCGCGACGACCGGCCTCGGCGGCGGCGCGCACGAAAGCGTCGCGAGAAGAAGGAGGAAAAGAAAAGTTCGTTGC
>DASSMK010000314.1:0-11709 GCA_035688915.1 Thermoanaerobaculia bacterium | reverse complement strand
GGCGCGCGAAGTCATCGCGGTCCCACGCCGGATCGACGATGAAATTCGGCGTGAAACCGACGCCGAGGTCTTTGAGGATGTTGATGGCGCGGACGTTGTTGTCGGCAGTGTTCTTCTTGTTCACCGCCTTCAAGCCTTCGTCAGTCACTGACTCCAGACCGAGGAAGATCGCCAGATTGCCGCAGTCCTTCCACTGTTCGATGAGGTGCGGGAACTTGCAGATGATGTCCGTGCGAGTCTGCACCGTGAAGTATTTCTTGATCCCCGCGGCCTTGATCTGCTTCGCCATCTCCTCGCCGCGCTTCACGTTCATCCAGAAGATGTCGTCGGTGATGAAGACGTTCGGCGCGGTGATCTGCTCGAGCTCCTTGACCACGCGCGCCGGCGATTTCTCGCGGAACGTCGACTCGTGGAACTTCCACACCGAGCAGAAATTGCAGCGGAACGGGCAGCCGCGCGCGGTTTCCATCAGCGCCAGCGGCTTGCGGAAGTTGATGTAGTAGTGCTCGGCGTAATGCGCAATGAGATGGCGCGCCGGCATCGGGTAGCTGTCGAGATTCGGGCGGGCGTCGCAATGGCCGGTGTCGCTCCATGAGCCGTTGCGGTTCACGTGCAGCCCGGCCACCTTCGTGAGGTCCTTGCCGTGCGCGAGCGCATCGACGAGCGGCGGCATCACTTCCTCGCCGTCGCCGTTCGCGATCACATCGAACGGTCCGTTGTGAAACCAGGCCGGATCGCGCGACGCGTCATGTCCGCCGACGACGATGAACGCCTTCGGCATCTCGCGCCGGATCCGCTCCGCGAGACGCACCGTGCGATTCCGCTCCGTCGTGAAGTTGCACTGCAGGCCCACCACGTCCGGATCGAATTGCCGGCACATCTCCATGCCGCGCTCTTCCCCGTCGATCCGCAGATCGATGACTTTGCACTCGTGACCTTCGGCTTCGAGGCATGCGGCGACGCAGATCGGGCCGAGGGGCTCGACGAAGGTGAGCATCTCCAGACCGAGAATGCCGCCGACGGGCGGTTTGAGAAACGCGATTTTCATGGGAGAAGGCAAGATAACCCGCCAGCGCAGCAAAAGAGAAGAGGCGGCGCGAAGGTGGCGCCGTTACGCGATGGCGCGCAGCGTCGGCAGGAGGCGCTCGATGCCGTCCGGTTTGCGCAGATACGCGGCGATGCGCGGCAGCGGGCGCTCGGGATGATCGATCACGGTGAGCACGACCACCGGAGGCGCCGCCGGCGCGCTGTGCACGCGATCGATGACGTCGTATCCGCTGATCGTCGGCAGCCGCAGATCGACCACCAGCGCGTCGAAATTGCCCTCGGCCAAAGCGATCAGCGCTTCCGGACCGTCGCTGGCGATGGTGAGGTCGTAATCGATCGACTGCAGCGCGCGCCGGATCAGGTACTGCGTCGGCACGTCGTCTTCGACGAGCAGCACGCGCCGCGTCGTGGCCGCGCGTACCGCGTTGCGCAGCTCTTCGAGCTCGAACGGCTTGCGCATGATCGTATTGACGCAGGTCTGGTCAAGGCCGGCGACGTTGCGGCCGGTCGCCGCGGTGAGAACGACCACGTTGCGGCGGGTCGGTTGGATGCGTGCGAGCTCGGCGAGCAGTTCGTGGCCGCTCATGCCGTGCATCATCACGTCGGCGATGATGGCGTCGAAGCGTTTGCCTTCGTGCAGCAACGCGAGCGCCGCTCCGCCTTCCGGCGCTTCGTGCACGACGTGGTGGTCGCGCTCGAGGATCGTGCGCAACAGAATGCGCACGGCGGCGTCATCATCAACGATCAGGATTGTGGACATCGACGAAACTCTTGAGGCAAGAATAGTCTCGTCGAGTGACACCAGCAAGAAGTTTCCCTGTCAGCGCACAGCGACACGGCGCCGCTGATGTCCAGCGGCGCCGGGCCATCACGCGGTCATTCCACGTGGATGTTGTTGACCACGCGCGCGACGCCGCTGACGCTCTGCGCGGCGGAGACGATCTTGTCGATGTCGCCGGCGTTCGCCGCATGACCCGACAGCGTGACCACCGCGTGGTTGTCCACTTCGACTTCAACCGCAAACGTCTTCTCCGGCACCGCCTCGGCGATCTTGCCGCGAACGTCCGCTTCCATCGCCTTCGCGTCCACCTCGGACGGCAGAACCCGGTTCATCGAACCGCACGCAAGGCCAAATAGAACGAGAAAAATGGAGAGTGCATACAGCTTTCGATTCATCGTTTTACCTCCAGTCGTCAGGCGTGGGAGCAACAGCTGTACCCGGTTTCCGCTGGTATTGATGTTGCGACCGGGGCCGCCGCGTGAAACGGGCCACTCTTCTCTTCCTCACTCTGCTCGCCGCGTGCGCCGATGAGACGCCGCGGCAGCCTGCCGCGCGGACCGAAACGAAGCCGCCCTGCACCAGCGAATGGACGCGCGTGGGCGCCGGAATCGATTACCGCATGCTCCGCTGCCTCCATCTCGTGCGCATCGATCCCCGTCTCGCGCATCTCGACGCGCTGGTGCGGCCCGGCCAGACGGCGCAGCGGATAGCGGAAAACGAAGGCTATTCAGTGGTGCTCAATGCGAATTTTTTCGACGACCACTTCCGCCCTCTCGGCGTCGTCGTGACGAACGGCGCGCTCGCCAATCCGCCGCATCCGGTGAGCTGGCAGTCGGTCTTCAGCGTGACCGCAGAGCGCGCGTCGATCACTCCCGTCGACTCATGGAAACCCGAGCACGTCATCGCCGCGGCGCAGGCCGGTCCGCGCCTGGTGGTGGATGGAAAACGCAACGACGTGTTGCGCGCGCGACCCGATCGCCGCAGCGGCGTCTGTCTTTCCGCCGATGGCACGATCGTCCTCTTCGCCACCTCGGACGAAGCGCAATACGACGTGCACGAGATGGTGGCCATCGCCGCCGACGATCTCCGTTGCCGCGACGCGATGCTGTTCGATGGCGGCCCGTCGACGCAGCTGTTCGTGCGCGGCTCCGCGAACGTGCCCGGCGACAAGAACGTGCCCGCGTTCGTCGTCGCGCGCTGACGCGTCGCTACTCGCGAGCGGCGCGATTGCCGCGCGATTCGGTAATCACGATCAGCGCGACCATCACCACGGCGATGACGGCGGAGGAACTGATGCGGCCGAGGGCGAAGCCGCCTTCGTTGCGCGGCTTGGTGAGCGTGTCACCGGCCGTCGCGCCGAGAGGTCGCGTGAGCACGTACGCAGCCCAGAACAGCACGCTGCGCGAAATGCGTGTCGCGAAATACGCGATGGCGACGACGGCGAGAGCGGCGGCGAAAACGAGCGCGCCGCGTTGGAAGCCGAATCCGAGATCGTCCGCGGCGTAATCGCCGAGCGCAGTGCCGAGCGTGTTCGAGATCAGGATGGTGAGCCAGTAAAAGATCTCGTCCTGCCGGCGCGTGATGTTCTCGAACTCCAGCCGTCCGGCGACGACGCGCCAGAGGACGAGCACGGCCACGACGGCGATCGAGAGAATCACGGATGACTTCACGTAGCCGAAACCCAGCGTGCGATCGAAGAGATCGGATGTCGTCGTGCCGACGGTGGTGGTGGCGACGACGACCGACCAGTAGACGGCGGGGCGATAGCGATCGCGCGTGACCTGCGCCGCCAGCGCGACGGCGAAGAACAGCAGAAAGATCAACGTGCTGACGGCGTAGCCGAGATTCAGCGTCATCGAGAGCGCGTCGCCGCCGGTCTCGCCTAATGTCGTCGCGCAAATCTTGATCAGCCAGAAGGCGACCGTGACCTGCGGCACCTTGCTCAGCGCGCGCGTCGTTTCCGCTTCCGAGAGCGTCGTCGGCCGCACGATGCGTTAGTGCGACGCGAGCGGCGCGGGCGCCAGTCGGAAGAGCGAACGGAGAATCACGACGACCAGCGGCAGCATCAGCGCAAGCACGCCCCACGGCAGCAGGAAGAGAAAGCCGAAGACGGGCGACGTCAGTCCGATCAGACCCCAGGCCATGAGCGTGAGGCTGCGCCAGCTGGTGCGGTTCGGCAGATTCCAGACGCCGAGGAGCACGATCGCCGAACCGACCATCATCCCTGCCGACATCACCTCGGCGAAGTACTTGCCCACCAGCTCACCAAAGTGCGGCTTGTCGACCAGCACCAGAGTCACGACGATCATGGCCAGGACGACCAGCACGCAACCGGTGGCGGTGACGATCAGCCAAAGACGTTTGGGCGATGCGGATTCAGCCATACGACGATCTTACTCCTCGGCTCGTGCGCGCGATAACGGCGGCTCTCCCGTGTGATGAAAGTCACGTCACCGTTACGTCACATCGCGCTGCCGCATCACTTCCCCATCTGCGCCAGCGCCTGCAGACGCGCCTCGGCGCCGTGGTGCTGCGGTGCGAACTTCAGTGCTTCTTCGAAATCGGCGCGCGCGGCGATCGGATTCGATTTGCGCATTTCGACGTCGCCGAGGAAAACGAGGGCGTCGGGCAGGTACGGAGCGAGGTCGAGAGCGCGATTCATCTCCGCTTCGGCGCGATCGAGATTGCCGCGCTGGCCGGCGTGAATGCCGAGGAGGAGATGCGGCCAGACGAGATGGGAGGTCTGGGCGTCGGAGGCCAATCGTTCCAGCGCGGGCTCGCCGCGCGGATCACCGAACGTGGAGAGCACGACCGCCGCGCGCTCGCGCACTTTTACGGAAGGATCGTTGAGGCGCTGCGCGATGGCGTCGGCGGCGCTCGTCGCTTTCGCGTAAGCGAGTGCGTCGATTGCGCGCGAACGGAGCAGCGCGCTGTCATCGTTCAGCGCCGGGAGGATCGCCGAGGCGGCGGTGTCGGGAAAGCGTTGCGCGAGCAGCATGGCCGCGGTGGAACGGAGGATCGGCGCTTCCTTCGAATCGGAGAGCACGGCCACGAGCGCGTCGTGGCTCGACGACGCGGTCTTCTCATCGATCGCGTTCGCGAGGCGCACGCGGCGCGATTCGCGATCGCCGATGTCGCTCCACCACCGCGTCATGGCCTGCTGCATCGCTTGCGGCGTCTGGTCCTTGTGGCAGCGATTGCACGCATTCGGCACCGCGTGCTCGATGGTCGTGCGCGGATTGGGGACGTCGAGCGTGTGATCGGGAAACTGATCGAGCACGCCGGTGAGCAGCGGCGGCATGTGACAGGCCAGGCAGCTCTGCGCCGCCGCTGTTTTGTGGTGCGAATGCGCGGCGGCTTGCGACGCGATGTCGCGGTGGCACTGCGTGCACGTGGCGTCGCCGGTGCGTTCGATTTCGTTCGCCGCGTGCAATTCGTGCGGCGCGGTGTGACACGTCACGCACGTCGCTTTGCCGCGCAGCCAGCATTGCGATTCGAGCAGACCCTGGAACTCGAAGCTCGAGCTGCTCGGCCGTCCGTCCGCGAAAAATTCGCCGGAGCGATCGAGGCCGTCGACGATGGCGAACGCTTGGAAGTGCTCGTCGTACGCGTCGCCCGGACGATAGCGATGCGACGCATCGAGGATCGGATAGACCGGCTCGCGCGGTCCGTGGCATTCGCCGCAAACCGCGAGACTGCGCTCCGGATCGAGCTCGTCGGGCCGCACGATGTCGCTAGCCTTCTGCGTCTCGGCGTGCCGCGCGCCGGGACCGTGACAGCTCTCGCACGCCACGCCCGCGTCGGCGAATGACGTCTTCCACTCGTGCGTGGCACGGTCGTAATGAACATCGAGTCCGGTGGTGTGGCAATTCAGGCACTCGCGGTTCGCCGTGCGGCGGAAGTTCGTCCAGAAGAATGGATGCGCGGGCGTGACGATGCCCTGCTTCTTTTCGTTGTAGTCGACCCATTCGCCGTTGCCGGTGACGTGAAAGTAGACCGGCAGCACCTGCCACCGACCGTCGGGCATGACGGTGAGAGCGTCCTGCATGCGCTTCCCGCCGATCACCCACTGCACTTCGTAATCGCGCGGCGCGCCGTCCGCCGGCGCAGTCTTCATGACGAACGTGCGGCCGCTCGTGCGCATCCACGCTTCGCTCGAAACACCGCGGTAATGGCTGTCATCGAAGTGACCGACGACGTACTCCGCGGTGGCCGGCGAAAGCGCGCGCGAATGCCAGTCCGCGCGCCACCGCTCATGCTTCTTGTCATGACAATCCGCGCAGCGCTTCGATCCGGCGTACGCATCGCGGCCCGGCAGCGACGCATTCCTCCGCTGCGATTCGTGGTGACAGGCAGCGAGCGCGAGGAGCAGGAGAACCGCCGCGAGCGGGCGGAGGCACGGCGGCATTGCGATGATTGTACGGGCACGCTTCGCCGGTCGCCACGAGGCGCACACGTCTGTATCTTGTCGGCGTGTTCCCGCTGCTCCACGCCGTGATTCTCGCGGCAGCGATCTCGCCAAGCGATGTCGTGATCGTGCGTCACGCAACGCCGCCGACGACGGTGGCGGCGGAGGTGGTGTCGCTCACGGGCGAGACGAAAGCCATGCTGCCGCCGGGCGTGATTACGGCCGTCGACGGTGAATCCGTTTACGTCGTGAGCGCCGCCGCACGGCTCACCAAGTACGACGAGTCGCTGCACGAAGTCATGTCGCGCGACCTCACCGCGATTCCAGTCGACTTGCGGGCCGGCGGCGGCCTCCTCACGATCGTTTTTTCCGATCGCATCGAGATCTGCGACAGCCGCGATCTGAAACTCCGGCAAACGATCGCCGCGCCGGCGAATCACAGCTTCTCCCTGGCCGATCCGACTGGGTACTTTTTCTTCACTTACGGGCAGGGGCTGCTCACGCGCATCACCTGGAGTGCGACCGTAAGCTTCGCCGTCGACGCGATTGACGTCATCGGCCTGAGCGACGGCGGATTCATTGCGCTCGTTCCGGGATCTCTCGACGTCTACGACCCTCTCTTCCGGCGCATCCGCCGCATTCCGTTGCCCGAAGCGGCTCACGCCATGGCCATCGCGCGCGAGGCAGGGCACATCTGGCTCGCCCTCGCCGATCGTGTCGTGAAGCTGCGGCTGCGCGACATGCAGATCGTCGTCTCGCATCCGACCGCGGACGCCGTCGAAACACCAGTGCGCCGCCTTCTCACCTCCGGCGTCGATCTGCCCGCCAGCGGCGACGTCGTAGCCGGACTGCGCGTTCCGGCGCCGGCGCAGAGTGGCGATGTGATCGTGGTGGGCGACTGGCGCATTCCGTACGAAGGATATTTTCCGCCTCCCGCGCAGCTGCTGTCCTCCGATGGCAAGAAGAAAGAGGAGCTGCCGAACGCGGGTGCGGTGGCGATCTCCGAAAACGAGATTCATCTTTATGACTACGACATCACGACGTACGACTTCGCGCTCAACGTGAAACGCGTCATCACCGCCAGCAGCATCGTGACGGACATCGCCGCGGGCAGCGGCGGAAAGCTTTACACGGGCGATCAGGATTGGGCCGGCATCAGGCCGCTGCAGGAGCTCGATGCGTTCGGCAACGTACTGCGCACGTTTCCCGCGACGCAGCCGACGACCTCCATCGACGTCGCGGGCTGCGTCCTCTTTCAGAACTACTTTGGCTGGATCGATCGCTTCGATCTCTGCTCCAACCGCACCTGGCCACGCGTGAAGATCGCCGCCAACGGAGCTCACGGCCTGGCAGACGGAGGATTCATCGCAACCGCCGGTCAGTATCTCGATGTGTACGACGCCTCCGGCACACGCCTCCGCCGCATCGACACGGGCGAAGCGTCAATCACCAACTTCTCGTTCGCCGACGATCCGCGATTCGGCTGGATCGTGCGGCAGGATCATGTCGCCAAGATCCGCCTCGCGAATGGCGGCGAGATCGTGCGCTACGCGTTCGACAAGCCGGTCAAAGTGGCCGTGGTCGGCGAGCATCGGCCACTGACCGCCGCCGCCGTCGCGACCGCCGGCATTCCGACGCTGTCGCTCACCGCGACGATCGCGTTCATCACCGCCATTGCCGCCGCGGCGGTCATCGTACTGAAAACGCCATGATCGCCATTCTTCCGCTGCTGCTCGCGGCAACGCTGAACGCCGGCGACGTGGTGGTGGTGCCCGAACCGAATCTCGCGTTTCCGATTGCGCAGTTCTATCCGGCCGAATTGCTGTCCAGCGACGGTGCGCTGAAAGCGATGTTGCCGGAAGCGGGAGAATCGGCATCCGCCGACGGGCTGCTGCACCTCGCCATCGGCTACGGCCCCGTCGCGACCTACGACTCGTCGCTGAACGTAGTGCAGCAGCGCGCGATCGACGGCGACATCGCCGCCGGTGCCAGCAACCGCATTTACGCCGCGCACGAAGACCGGATCGATGTGTACGACGCGAGCGGCGCGATCGTGCAGACACTCCCCGCACCCGCAGGCCGCGACTTCCGCCAGGTCGACGTGGCCCGCTGCTACGTCTTCGCCTTCGGCGACGAGTGGCTGACGCGCTTCGACGTCTGCCGCGGCACGAACGAGGAGTTTCACGTCCGCGCGAATGCGGTGCACGGACTGCGCGACGGCGGCTTCATCGCGCTGCTCGTCAGCCGCATCGACGTCTACGATCCGAGCGGCGCCTTGCTGCGAGAGATCCCGTCGCCGCCGTTGCAATCGCCGCAGAGCATTGCCTTCGCCGAAGACCCGCATTTCGTTTGGCTCGCCGGCGATGGTCGCGTCTTCAAGATGCGGCTGAGCGATGGCGCCGTCGTCGCCTCACATCCGACAGGCGTGATCCACGATCTCACCGTGATCGGCGAACAACGTCCGGAGCGCGCGGTCTCACTGGCCGTGGCGAGCAACGTTTCGACGCTCTCTTCTCTCGCGTCGTTCGCGCTGTTCGCCACGCTCGCCATTGCCGCGGCGATCGCGGTGCGCAACCGCTGATTACGTTGCCGCCGGCTGCGCGTTTTCGATCATCACCGCTTCCGCTTCGCGACGCCGGCAGAGTCCCGGCACCGTCGGCCAGAGACGCTTCATCGCCCGCACCTGCGCCGCGATCTGCGCCAGCACGTCGTGCGGCTGCGGATCGAGCGCGAGCAGATCGTGAATCGCCTTCATCTCCGTCCGGCTCGAACCGGTCAGCGAGATGCCGCGGTTGAACACCAGCGAAACCAGCGCCCCCTGCGCATCCGGCGGCAGCTTCTCCACTCCCGGAAAGCCTGTCGCGGTTCGCTGCTGATACACCGGCAGCACATTCCGCTCGAACACCAGCTTCGCATTCGCCTCGGCAATCTTGATCGCTTTGAATTCCGACGCGATCGCCTGCGCCTGCGCGCCCTTCACACCGATCGCTTTGCAGAGCGACGTGAAGTCGTTCGGCGCGAGCGTCTCGCCCCACTGCTGCTGAAACTCGGCCTGCGTGCATTGGCCGAGGTCGGAGCCGTAGCCGATGGTGATGCCGGATTCGCCGCCGGGCCAGTCGCACGGCTGCCCCAGCCCTTCGAAGCTGAGAATGAGATTCACCGATTTGTCGGTCACTGCTGCGATCGTCATCGGGCGCAGTATGACGCGATTTCGCGCCGAACGAACGTCAGAGCGGCGCCGTCTTCAACGACGGCGCGCGCTCATTGAAACGTATCGCAATCCTCGATCTTGCCGCTCTCGAAGCCGCGGCGGAACCACTCCACGCGCTGCGCCGAAGAACCGTGGGTGAAGGAATCGGGATTCACGCGGCGGCCGGCTTCGCGCTGTAATTTGTCGTCGCCGATCGCGGCGGCAGCATTCAAACCTTCTTCGACGTCACCGCTCTCGAGGATGTTGCGCTCCTTCGTGGAGTGACCCCACACGCCGGCGTAGCAATCGGCCTGCAACTCCAGGCGCACTGAATACTCGTTCGCGTTGCCGCGATCTTCACTCTGCGCGCGATGGACCTTTTCGGAGATGCCGAGGATGTCCTGCACGTGATGGCCGATCTCGTGGGCGATGACGTACGCCTGGGCGAAATCGCCCGGCGCGCCGAAGCGGCGGTGCAGCTCGTCGTAAAACGCGAGATCGATGTACACCTTCTCGTCGCTCGGGCAGTAGAACGGCCCGGTGGCCGCCTGTGCGAAGCCGCACGCGGAATCGACGGAATCGCGGAACAGCACGAGCTTCGAGCGGCGGTACTGGACGTTCTGTTCGGCCAGCACTTTTTCCCACGTGTTCTGCGTGTCGTTCAGCACGAACGAGACGAACTCCACGGCCTGATGTTCGCCGGGCGCCTCGTTCGTGGGCGCTGCCGTTTGCGTCGGAGCGGTGGTCGTGCCGCCGCTTCCGCTGCTGCCGTCGAAGAAGGAGAAGAAGTTACGTCCGGTGAGCAGGCTCAATACGAGGAGGATGATCGCGCCGCCGCAGCCCACTTGCGGGCCACGTCCGAAGCTGAATCCCCCACCGCCGCTCGAGCCGCGCCTGTCTTCAATGTCCGAGCTGACTCCACCAGGTGTCCATCTCATACGGCCGCGACCGTAGCGAAACTGGGGCCAACACGGTGGGTAGTGGTCGCGGGAGTCAGCGGTTAGTGATTAGTGATTAGTGGTTAGTGATTAGTGATTAGTGATTAGTGGTCAGTGGTCAGTGGTCAGCGGTCAGCGGCCAGCGGCCAGCGGTCAGCGGTCAGCGGTCAGCGGTCAGCGGCCAGCGGCGGCCAGTGGAACTCAGCGCGACGCAGTGACAGGGCGCATCTGGCCGCTTGCCGCTGGCCGCTGGCCGCTAGCCCCGGCACGATTGCTGCGCGGCGTTGCACGCCATGAAACCGCGCAGCTGGACGCTCATCGCCCTCGGCGCCGGCACGTTCATGTCCGCGCTCGACGGCAGCGTCGTCAACACCATCCTTCCGCTCCTCGGCCACGAGCTGCACGCGAGCGTCGCCGCCATCGAATGGGTCACCACCGTTTATCTGCTCGTCGTCAGCGCGCTGCTCCTCGGCGTCGGACGCGCGGGCGATCTGTATGGACACAAAGTCGTCTACGTGACCGGCTTCGTGCTCTTCATCGGCGGCTCCGCCTTGTGCGGTGCGGCCGCGACGCTGCGGATGCTGATCGTCATGCGCGCGCTGCAAGCCGTCGGCGCGGCCATGCTTTACGCGAACGCGCCTGCCATCCTGACGAAGACCTTCCCGCCCGAACTGCGCGGCCGCGTCCTCGGCGCACAAGCGACGTTCACCTACCTCGGCCTCACCGCCGGTCCGTCGCTGGGCGGCTGGCTGGCGAGCGCGTTCGGCTGGCGCTCGGTCTTCTACATCAACGTGCCGGTGGGCGGCATCGCGCTCGCGCTCACGATCTGGGCGGTCACGCGCGATCGTCCGGAGAAGAAGCCGGAGCGATTCGATTTCGCCGGTGCAACGCTCTTCACGGCCGGATTGGTAACGCTGCTGATCGCGCTGAATCAGGGACACGATCGCGGCTGGCTGTCGCCGCCGATTCTCGCGCTGTTCGTCGCAGCGCTGGTGTCGCTCGCGGCCTTCATCATTGTGGAGCGCAGACGCAGCGCGCCGATGCTCGACCTGTCGCTGTTCGAGAGCCGCACGTTCAGCGCGTCCACCGGCAGCGCATTGCTCAACTACATCTGCGTCTACGCCGTGCTGTTCGTCCTCCCCTTCCTGCTCATTCAGGGACGCGGACTCGACACGCGGCACGCCGGTCTCGTGCTCACTGCGCAGCCGATCGTCATGGCCATCGTCGCGCCGCTGGCGGGCGCGCTGTCCGATCGCATCGGCGCACGCATTCTCACGACGTCGGGAATGATCGTGCTCGCGCTCGGACTCGTGCTTGTCGCGTACTTTGTTCCCGCCGCACCGCT
>DASSMK010000313.1:0-4077 GCA_035688915.1 Thermoanaerobaculia bacterium | reverse complement strand
TACGACATCTGGGCGCCGCTCGCGCGCAGCGTGGTCTTGCAGCTCGGCTTCGAATCGCTCGCCAAGCTCACGCCCGCGCGCGCCGCGGAGGTGGCCGATCTGATGACGCGCGCCAGCGAATCCGCCGGTCTCTCCGCCGGCGACGAGCTCGGCGTGAAACTCGACCTCTACCGCGTCATTGTCTGGCACCTCCTCGCCGACGACCGCCTCGGCTCCGCGCAGGCCGACCAGCTCAAAGCGTTTCGCAAAGGCTTCGACATCTGGGATCGCGACGTGCCGGTCGAAGCGAAAGCCGTCGAGGAGTTCCAGAAGCTCGGCGGCGTGACGCGCGAGCACATGCCGCGGGCCGAGGCGGCGCTGCCGCTGGGATTCCACGAGTACTGCATTCATGCGGCGCGCGGCTCGTTGCTGCGCGCGGTGAAACAGAAGGTGGACGGCAAGCGCGTGATGAAGCTCGTGCCGACCGAAGCGTGCTCGCTCTACGTCACGAACAAACGGATCGTGGTCGACGCGAAGAAAAAGATCGAGATCCCGCTCGTGAAGATCGACGACGTGGAAGTGGACGTCGACCAGAACGTCCTCCTCGTCCGCCCGGCGCGCGGCATCCCGCAGCTGGAGCTGCAGCTGGACGACCCGATCCTCAGCGCCGCGCTGATCGACCTCGCCACGAACATCGACGAACGGCCGCGGGGCTTCGCGTGAGACGAAATTGAAAATTGAAAATTGAAAATTGAAAAAATCGGCACGCCGCAACTCAAAATGCGGCCGTGCGCAAATTTTCAATTTTCAATTTTCAATTTTCAATTCCGCTGCTGCTCGCCCTGCTCTCCTCTTCCGCGCTAATCGCGCAGCAGCAGCGGCCCATGTTGTCCGAGCCCGCGCTCTCGCCTGACGGTCGCGAGATCGCGTTCGTTGCGGGCGGCGACATCTGGACGGTTGCCGCGAGCGGCGGCGAAGCGCGGCTGCTCGTTTCGGATCCGGCCACCGAATCGCGGCCGTTCTTCTCGCCGGACGGGCAGAAGCTCGCGTTCATCTCCTCCCGCACCGGCAACGGCGACATCTACGTCGTCGACCTCGGCAGCGGCGCGATGCAGCGCATTACCTGGGATGACGGCCGCGATCAGCTCGACGGCTGGTCGCGCGACGGCAAGTGGCTCTACTTCTCCTCGACGAGCCGCGACATCTCCGGCATGAACGACGTCTGGCGCGTTGCGTCGACGGGCGGGACGCCGATGCAAGTGCAGAGCGAGCGGTACGTCAGCGAGTATTTCGCGGCGCCGTCGCCGGACGGCAACACACTCGCCTTCGTGGCGCGCGGCGTGGCGGTGGGACAGTGGTGGCGCCATGGCAGCAGCCATATGGACCAGACGCAGATCTGGACCGTCGATCTGAAGACGAAGAGCTACGCGCCGCGCACGCAGGACGGCGCGCGAGAGATCTGGCCGATGTGGAGCGCGGACGGCAAGCGCCTCTACTTCGTCTCCGATCGCGGCGGCACCGAAAATCTTTGGAGCCTCGATTCCGCAGGTGCAGCGGCGCAGCACACGAACTTCAAAGATGGCCGCGTGCTCTGGCCGGCCATCGCGAACGACGGCCGCGCCATCGTCTTCGAGCGCGACTTCGGCATCTGGCGCTTCGACACCGGCAGCGGCAAAGCGGCGCCGGTCGACGTCACGCTACGCGGCGTCTCCGCGGCGCAAGCGATCGAGCATCGCCGCCTCAACGATCGCTTCAGCGATCTGGCGGTCTCGCCCGACGGCAAGAAAGTGGCGTTCATCGCGCGCGGCGAAGTGTTCGCGGCGTCTGCGAAAGATGGCGGCGACGCGCTGCGCGTCACCACCACGCCCGCGCTCGAATCGCAGATCACCTGGAGCCCCGACAGCAAGTCGATCGTCTACATCTCCGATCGCGGCGGCCGCGCGCACCTCTATCAATACGACTTCGCCACGGAGAAGGAATCGGCGCTGACCAGCGGCGAGACGGAGGAAGATACGCCGCGCTTTTCGCCGGACGGCAAGCGCATCGCCTTCCAGCGCAATCGCAAAGAAATCGCCGTCTTCGATGTCGCGACGAAGCAGACGCGCACCGCGGCCACGACGCTGCTCGATCGACCGCCGCTCGGCTCCGATCGTCCCTTCGCCTGGTCTCCCGACAGCAAGTGGATCGCCTACCTCGGCTACGGCCCGCATCTCTTCCGCAACGTCTGGGTCGTTCCGGCCGCGGGCGGTGATTCGCGGCAGGTCTCCTTCCTCGCCAATGTCAACAGCGACTACGTCACGTGGAGCGGCGACGGTAAGTTCATCCTCGTCGCCACGTCGCAGCGCTCCGAACAGGGACAGATCGCGCGCATCGATCTCGTTCCCACCACACCGAAGTTCAAGGAAGACCAGTTCCGCGATCTCTTCCGCGAGCCGAAGGACGAAAAGAAAGACGACACGCCGAAGCCGTCGCCCGACGTGAAACCGGCGGACGCGAAAACGGCTGATGCGAAGGCGGCTGACGCAAAGAGCGACGCGAAGGGCGATGCGAAATCGGGCGACGCAAAGAGCGACGCCAAAAAAGTGCCGCCGGTCGAGATCGACTTCAACAACATCCGCAACCGCGCCACGCTCATCCCCGTGGGCATGGACGCCGGCAGCGTCGACACGAGCAGCGACGGCAAATGGATCGCGTTCACCGCCGCCCTCGGCGACAGCGAGAACGTCTACGTCTACTCGATCGACGAGCTCTCCTCCGATCCGGCCGTGCCGAAGCAGCTCAGCGCGTCGAGCGGCCGGAAGAGCAACATGCAGTTTTCCGCCGATGGTAAAGAGGTTTACTACCTCGACGGCGGCCGCATCGCCGCGGCGACAGTCGATCCGGTCAAGGCGCGCTCCATCGCCGTCACCGCGGAAATGGACGTCGATTTTGCGCGCGAAAAGGACGAAGCGTTCTCGCAGGCCTGGCGCTATCTGCGCGACAACTTCTACGACCCGGAGATGCACGGCGCCGACTGGAACGCGGTGCGCGAATCGCTCGCGCCGCGCGTCGCCGCGGCCCGCACGGGCGACGAGTTCCGCCGCCTGATGCAGCTAATGGTCGGCGAGCTGAACGCCTCGCACTCCGGCGCCAGCGCGCCCGGCGACACCGTGCGCACGAACACCGGCCGCATCGGCATCCGCTTCGATCGCGATGAGTACGAAAAGAACGGACGCCTGCGCGTGAGCGAAGTGCTGCCGCTCTCCCCCGCCGAAATCGCGAAGATCAAAGTCGGCGACGTCATCACTGCCGTCGACGGCAAATCGATTACGAACTTCGACGCGGCGATGGAGCACACCATCGACAAGCGCACCGTCATCACGCTCGACGGCACGCCGAAGCGCGACGTGATCGTGCGGCCCGTGCGCGGCGGCGACGAGAAAGGGCTGACGTACCGCGCCTGGGTCAACGCCAATCGCGATTACGTCGCCAGGATCAGCAACGGCCTGCTTGGCTACGTGCACATGTTCGACATGACGGGCGAATCGCTCAACCAGCTGTACCTCGACCTCGACGCGGAGAACCGCGCGCGCGAAGGCGTGGTCATCGACATCCGCAACAACAACGGTGGCTTCGTCAACGCATACGCGATCGACGTCTTCTCGCGCCGCCCTTACCTGACCATGACGTTCCGCGATTTCCCGCCCGCCCCCGCGCGCAGCGTCCTCGGCCAGCGTTCGCTCGAGAAGCCGACGGTGCTCGTGCAGAACCGCCATTCGCTCTCCGACGCGGAAGATTTCTCCGAAGGTTATCGCGCGCTCGGCCTCGGCAAGATCGTCGGTGAGCCGACGGCAGGCTGGATCATCTACACCTCGAACATCCCGCTCATCGACGGCACCGTGTTGCGCATCCCGTTTATTAAGATCACCGGTGCGAAGGGCGACAACATGGAGCGCAGCCCGCGCCCGGTCGACGTCATGGTGCAGCGCAACATCGGCGAAAGCGGCGACTCGCAACTCGATCGCGCCGTAAAGGAACTGCTGGCCGATCTCAAGTAAGTTGGAGCGGCGGGCGCCCTCGCCCGCCGAATTTCTGACCACGACGACGGCGGGCGAGGGC
>DASSMK010000312.1:0-4746 GCA_035688915.1 Thermoanaerobaculia bacterium | reverse complement strand
TCGTTTTCGTCGCGCAACACGTGGCATCCGCCATCGAACAGCAGCGCAAAGCCGACGCGCTGCGCGCCAGCGAGCGCCGCTACCGGCAGATGTTCGAGAACAATCGCGCCGTGCAGTTCGTGCTCGATCCGCAGAGCGGCGCGATCGTCGACGCGAACATGGCCGCGTGCGATTTTTACGGCTACACGCGCGACGAGCTGCGCGCCATGCGCATCTGGGACATCAACGTCCTCGGCGAACAAGCCGTGCGCGAAGAAATGGCCCTGGCGCGCCAGCAGCAGCGCAGCTATTTCGTCTTCCGCCACATGCGCGCGAACGGCGAGATCCGCGACGTGGAAGTGCACTCCGGACCGGTCGAAGTCGGCGAACGGAAGCTCCTCTATTCGATCGTGCACGACATCACGGAGCGCCGGCGCGCGGAACAGGCGCTGCTGCGATCCGAGGAGAAGTACAGGAACATCTTCGACTACGCGTCGGTGGGGATTTATCAGTCGACGCGCGACGGCCGCTTCATCACCGCCAACCCTTCGCTCGCGCGCATGCTCGGCTACGACTCGGTGGAAGATCTCCTCGCGCGCAGCCTGGAAGACGTTTACTGGGATCCGGCGGAGCGCGAGCAGCTGATTCTTCGCTTCGAGCCGGTCGGCTACGCGAGCAATCACGAGCTGCGGTGGCGGCGCAAAGACGGCTCGCCGATCTGGGTGCAGCTCAACGCGCACGCCATCGAATCGCAGCGCGGCGTCCTCTACTTCGAAGGCTTCGTCTACGACATCACCGAGCGCAAAGAGGCGGAAGAGACGCTGAGCAAGCAGTCCGCCGCGATCATGGCGTCAATGGACGGCATCGGCATCGTCAATGACCGTCTCGAATTCACGTACGCGAACGAATCACTCGCCAAACTCTTCGGCTATCCCAACGCACAGATCCTCCTCGGCCGCTCACTCTGTGATCTTTATGAACCGCACGAGCAGGTGCGCCTGATCACGAGCATCGTGCCCACCGTCAGCCAGCGCGGCCGCTGGCGCGGCGAAGCAACCGGCTTGCGCCGCGACGGTGCGAGCTTCCCGCAGGAAATGTCGCTGACGGCGATCGACGGCGGCTCGATGGTGTGCGTCGTGCGCGACATCACGGAGCGCACGTACGCCGAAGAACAGATCAAACACCTCGCCTACCACGACGCGCTGACCAATCTGCCGAATCGCCTCTTGTTCAAGGATCGGCTGACCGTGGCGCTCTCGCACGCGCAACGCGAGAAGGCGCATCTGGCAGTGCTCTTCCTCGATCTCGATCGATTCAAGGTGATCAACGATTCGCTCGGCCACAACATCGGCGATCAGCTGCTGCAGGCGGTCGCCTCGCGCGTGCAAATGTGCGTCCGCGAAAGCGACACCGTGGCCCGCCTCGGCGGCGATGAGTTCACCGTTCTCCTCCCCCGCCTCGGCCATTCCGACGATGCGGCGCCGGTCGCACAGAAGATTCTCGAAGCGATCCGCCATCCGTTCCATATCGAAGGGCGCGAGTTCTTCACCACGACCAGCATCGGCATCAGTCTCTTCCCCGAAGATGGCGTCGATGCGGAGACGCTGATCAAGAACGCCGACACGGCCATGTATCAGGCCAAGGAAGTCGGCCGCGACAACTACCAGCTCTTCAACGCGCTGGTGAATGCGAAAGCGCTGCAGCGCATCGCGCTCGAGCACGGCCTGCGCCGCGCGGCGATGAACGAAGAATTCCGCGTGCACTACCAGCCGATCTTCGATCTGCGCAGCGGCAAGATCAGCGGCATGGAAGCGCTGTTGCGCTGGACGCACGCGGACCTCGGACCCGTCCCGCCGGCCACGTTCATTCCGCTGGCCGAAGCGACGGGCGTGATGATCCCGATCGGCATGTGGGCGCTGCGCCAGGCCTGCCGTCAAGCGAAAGCGTGGCACGACGCGGGATTCAAGACGTTGTCGCTGGCGGTGAATCTCTCGGTGACGCAGTTGCAGCAGCCGGATCTCGTGGCGTGCGTGCGCGACGTGTTGCGCGACACCGGAATCCCGCCGCGCCTGCTCGAACTGGAGATCACGGAGTCGAGCGCGATGCAGAGTCCGGAGACGAGCGTGCGCACGTTGTACGACCTGAAGAAGCTCGGCATCCGCATCTCACTCGACGACTTCGGCACCGGCCACTCGTCGCTCGCGTATCTCAAGCGCTTCCCGATCGACACGCTGAAGATCGATCAGTCATTCGTGCACGACATCACGAGCGATCCCGACACCGCGGCGATCGTCACGGCCATCATCGCCATGGCGCACTCGCTGCGGCTGAAGGTGATCGCGGAAGGCGTGGAGTTCACCGAGCAGGCAAACTTCCTGCGCCGCCACGCGTGCGATCAGATGCAGGGCTTCCTGATCAAACCGCCCATCGGCGCGGACGAGTTCTACGAGTTCCTGCGGATGCAGTGAAGCGCGACTGCGCCGAGCAGCGCGGCGAGGAAGAGCAGCGCACGCAGCGGCAGCATCGGGATGGCCGTTGGATCGGGCGCGAGTGCGGCGCGCGGCTCACCGTACACCGCGATCGACCAGATCTGCTCGAACTCCTCATCGACGCGGATCGGTCCCTGCAGCGTCGCGCCCGTGGCAATGTCCACGCGATAGAGATCCTGTGCTTCGCCACGCCAGAACGAGCCGCCGTCGCGCGCCAGTGCGAGGCCATGTCCGGGCGCCGGATACTGACGAACGAGCTGTCCGAAGCGGTTCCGCAGCTCGTAGCTCGGAAATGCGCGAACGAGCGCGCCGCCATCGGAGAGAACGCGCAGATTGCCGTATGAGGGGCCGCCGGCTGGCGTGGCGAACGCCGGCAGTGCAATCCAACGGCAGACGTCAAATCGCCCGATGGATGTCCCCTGCGTGTAATAGACCGTGCACTGATCGGCGGCGAGATCGACGCCCGACAGCTGGCCGAGGATGACCTGGCGACCGGCGGACAAATCGGGACGGAGCTCGAAGAGGGTGTCACCAGGCGCGGAGCTCACGAGGAAACGGCCGTCGCGCGCGCGTGTCATCCGGCTCGCGTATACATTCGGGCTGGGCGGTCCAAGCGCGCCGGACGGCGACAAGGTTCGGATGTGGCCATCGATGCTTGCGTAAAGAGTGCCGTCAGGCGCGAACGTGAGATCGACCGGCGACACGGCTGGATCGAGAACGAGAAGCGTTCCTTTGATCGCTCCCGTCGAGTCCAGCCAGATCACCTTTTGCGCGAGCCACGGCCAGCCGTAGGTCGCCGGAATCGTTCCGGCCACAACGATGTCGCCGGGACTGAACTGCTGCGCGAACGCCGGCGTGGCGACAGCGAGCGCGATGCAGACAAAGACTCGCAGAGCGCGCATGCGACGGACTCCGCGACTCGTCGCCTCTACTTCCGCACGACGCGCCGCTTCTCCCGAATCACGCGCACCGTCGCCGTTTCCACGCTGGTCGCGCCGACGGCGTCGACGACGGTGAGGGTCACGGTGTAGGTGCCGGTGCGGTCGTACTTGTGGGTTGGCGCTTCGAAGGTGCTGGGCGTGCTGAAGTCGCCGAAATCCCAGAAGTACTTGTAGGCCGGTTTTCCACCGCTCACGTCTGCGGTGAACTGCACGGTGTCGAGGATGGCCACGAGCGTGGCGTTCGGCACGGGCGTTCCGCGTAGCGGGCAATTGCGGATCAGGTACGAGTCGCTGCCCTGCGTGTTGTTGACGAACAGCGCGACGGGCGAGATGTACGACGTACCGGTCCAGACGAACGGATACCTCGTCGACAGGCTGGTGGTGAGGTGATCGGGCGAGAAGACGGCGTCGCTGATGATCGTGCCGTCGTCTTCGAAACGGCGCAGGCGATACTCGGGCGTGCCCGTCGGCGCATCGTTGTACGCGAGCGCCCATTCGCGATCGGTGGCGATCAGTGAGGACAGCGACACCTCGCGCGGCGAGACGAAGATCGTCGACTCCGGCGCGAGCGCCGTGCCGTTCGCGTTGAAACGCAGCCAGCGAATGGCGTTGCCAGCGTTCGTCACCGCGGTGCTGGCGATGGCGAACGTGTTGCCGCGCACGGCCAGGCGCGCGTCGTGGCCGATGGTCGGCAGCAGTTGCGCGAGCGTGAAGGTGTTGTCGGGCGCGATGGCGATGTAATAGATGCCGCCCGCCGAGTGGTCGAAGATGATGCCGGTCGTGCCGTTTGCCGTGACCGCGATGTGCGGATGCGCGGGCGTGGCCAGGAAGAAGTAGAGCTGCAATTCCGCGGCGATCGTGCCGTCCGGACGAACGCTCCAGAACCAGAGACCGCGATCCGGTCCTTGCGCGGCGACGCGCGCGATGGCGTAGGCCTGGCGATGCGCGTCCCACGTGATGTCGAATTCGTCGGCGGCGAAGACGGGACGCGCGGGCGCGACGATGACGCCGCTGCCGATCGGCTGCCCTTCGGCGCTGATGCGCTGCAGCACGAGACGGAGATTCTGGTTCTGATAGAAGAGGCCGAATTCGGTGCCGTTCCAGAGCAGCGCGAGCGGACCGTTGTTCGATCCCGGCGCGACCTGCACGTCATCGGTGAGACGGCCGAGCGCGTCGCTGTAAAGGCTGACGTAAATCGGGTGCGTCAGGACGTTCTCGGTTTTCGCCACCGCCAGCGCGGTACCGTTCCACGCCACGGCGTTCGCGGCCCGGTTCGGAAACGAGCTTCGGACGGAGACGGTGGTCGTCCCCGAAACGCATTGTGCCGATGCCGCAAC
>DASSMK010000311.1:0-6724 GCA_035688915.1 Thermoanaerobaculia bacterium | reverse complement strand
GGCGGGCGCCCTCGCCCGCCGAGGGCGCTCGCGAGAATCCGGCGGGCGAGGGCGCTCGCGAGAAACCGGCGGGCGAGGGCGCCCGCCGCTCCAACTTCTTCGCGAGGACGAATTCGCGTGCGGCTTCGGCGCGCGGTGCGGCCGCGTATCAGGAGAAAAAGTACACGGCGGCGGTGCACGATTTCGCCGAAGCGCGCAAGCTCGCCCCGAACGCCCGCACCGCCTTTAACCTCGGCACCGCGCAGATCGCGGCCGGCGATCGGACGAACGGCTCGGCCACGCTGGAGGAGGCAATCAAGGATCCGGCGTTGCGCGCGAAGGCGCTGTACAACCGAGGCAACAGCGCGCTCGCGGCGAACGCGCTCGATTACGCCATTCGCGATTACAAAGGTTCGCTGCGCCTCGATCCGCGCAACGCCGCGGCGAAGCGCAATCTCGAAATCGCGCTGGAGAAACATCAACAGCAGCAGAAGAAATCGAACGGCGGCGGCAATCAGCAGAAACCGCAGCCGCAACCGCAGAAGCCGAACGCGCCGAATCAGGGGCAGAAGCAGCAGCAGGGGCAGCAGGCGGACATGGAAGCGTTGCTGCGCAGCGTGCAGCAGCAGGAGCAGGAAGAGCTGACGCGCATGAAGGGAGGACGCGCGGACAAGACGAGGGTGGGCTGGTGACGCGGCGCGTCGTTCTCTGCGTCGCGATGTTCGCCGTGATGGGTTTCGCCGCGAAGGCGCGCGCGAACGACCTCACCGTCGACTCGCGCACGGTCCAGCAGAACGACACCGTCACCATCACGCTCTCGCTCGAAGGTCCGTTCGCGTCGCTCGACGAAGTCCAGCTTCCGCTGCGCAATCTCGTGCTCGTCGGCCAGCCGTTCGTCTCGTCGGAATACTCGTGGATCAACGGCGAGAGCATGCGGCGCAAGGTGTTTCAGTACCACGCGCGCGGCGTGGCGCCGGGGCCGGCGCAGGTCGGGCCGGTGAGCATCGATGCGCCGGACGGGCAGCACGAGACTCTCACCGCGATCGCGCTGCAGGTGCTGGCCGATCGCGCGTCCGCGTCGAACGATCCGGAGGTCGTGCTGCGCGAGCTGCTCGCCACCGGACGCGATCCGTTCTTCATCGCGGCGACCGTCGATCGCGACAGCGTGTACGTCGGCGAATCGCTCGTCGTGACGTGGTGGCTCTACAACGCGGCGAGCGTGCAGCAGTGGCAGGTCGGCAATGTGCCGCGGCTGGAAGAATTCTGGGCCGAGGAGATCGACGTGCGGAATGCGCAGCCGGATCAGCAACTGGTTGGCGGCGTGTTGATGCAGCACGTGCCCATCCGCCGCGTGGCGCTCTTTCCGTTGCGCAGCGGTGCGCTGACGATCGGCGGGATGACGCTCGATGCGGCGGTCATGCGTCCGACGCGGCGCGGACCGTTCGATCTGTTTGAAGGCACCCTGATCGAATCGAGTTACACCGCCGCGCCGCTCACGATTCACGTCAAGCCGCTGCCGGACGGACCGCCGGTGGACGCGGTGGGGGAGCTGGCGCTGCAATGCAGTGCGCCGCGGCAACGCAATGGCGGACCGGTGGCGATCGACGTGACGCTGACTGGCCGCGCCAATCTGCGCTCCGTGCCGGCGCCGCATTTCGACGGCAAGATCGCAGCGAACGTGCAGATCGAGAACGGCAAGGTGAGCGTCGCCAGCGACGGCGAGAACGTCACCATGACGCGGCGGTGGACGCTGCTGCTGCTGCCGCAGGTCTCCGCGCCGCTGATCATTCCACCGATGATCGTGCGTACGTTTTCGCCGGTGGCGGATGCGCGCAAAGACCTGCGCTGCGAAGGAACGACCTTCGACGCGCAGCTCGTTGGAGCGGCGGGCGCCCCCGCCCGCCGGCCCCCGTCGGCGGACGAGGGCGTCCGCCGCTCCAACGTTTCGTGGTGGATTGTTGGCGCTGCGCTTGTGGTCGCGTTTCTGGCCATGCTCGTGCCATTCACGCAGCGCGCGTTGAAGTCGCGTCGCGAGATTCGCACGCTCATCGCCAATCGCACGCCTGCCGAGATTCGCGAAGCGATCGACGCGCGTCTGCCGCTGCCGCCGCATGTTTTGCTCAGTGAGCTCTCCGATCGCGGCGATGCGTATCGCGCGGTCCGCTCGCTGCTCGAGGCGCGGGAACGCGAGCGCGAGCTCGACGTGAGCGATCGCGAGCTGGCGCGGCGCATTCGCGAGCTGCTTACAATCGTCGGATGAAGCAGCCGACGCTCCGCACCGCGCGCCTCACGCTGCGGCCGCTGGTCGCCGAAGATGCTCCGGCCGTGCAGCGGCTCGTGTCATCGATCGAGATCGCGCGCAACACGTTGATGATTCCGCATCCGTATCCGGATGGCGCCGCGGCGGAGTGGATCGCGCAATCGGCGAAGGCCGTGGAGGAGGGAAGCGCGTTGACGTTCGCCATCGATGACGGCGAGCTTTCCGGCGCAATCGGCTTAATGCTGCGCGACGGCATCGGCGAGTTCGGCTACTGGATCGGCGTCGAAAAGTGGGGCCGCGGTTACGCGACGGAAGCGCTGGCGGAGATTCTTCGCTATGGCTTCGAAGAGCTCGATCTCATGCGCATCTTCGCCTGCCATTTCACGCGCAATCCTGCTTCGGGGCGCGCGATGCAGAAGAATGGGATGACGTATGAAGGGACGTTGCGCCGCCACGTGAAAAAGTGGGACGAGTACGTCGACCTCGCTTACTACGGCCTGCTGCGCGAAGAGTGGATCAGCCGACGTTCGGCAGAAACGGCATGATCAAGAGGAGGCCGAGGAGGAGCGCGATCCAGCGTTCGAGACGATAGTTCGTTTCCATACGAGCTACAGGATCGGCGGCAATTGTGGCAATGGTGTGGCGCGCGCGCGAAATTCGGCTCCCGAAGCATCAAGCCCGAACGATGCGGATCGGCCCTCGAAACTCGCCGTGGGGATCGAGCGGTTTTCCGCGTTGGGTGATCGTCACCGCGCCGCGATCAGCCAATCGCCGCGCCGCGTCGCGAACCGCTTCCATGTGAGAGCGCCACTCGTTCGGTTCGAACCGTCGCGCGACCTCGGACGGACAAACCGACGAGTCGCGCTCGTCGAGCATTTTCAAGATCGCATCTTCCCACCGCTGCGCCTCTTCGTACCATTTCGCGTAGGGCGTGTTGCGCGCCAGGCGGCGATTGTAGTCAGGGGCGCCGTCGGTCCACCAAACCGGCCCACGTTCGCCAAGAGCTTCTTTGGCGCGCTGCACGCCACGGCGAGCCCGACGCTCGGCGCGTTGATCGGTGGCGCTTTTGGCTGCGGCGACCGCACGCCGCGCATCCATCAATGCCGCGGTCCATTGCCGTCGCTTCTCATCCGGCAACCCAGGATTGGCCGCGCGCCATAACCGGCCACGCACCACAATGTAGCGGCCATCCGGCGTTTTCAGTGGCGGCATGTCGTGGCGCAAGTCGCACAGGGCGTGCCGTCAGAAGCTAACGGAAGCCGGCGGGAGGCGTCAGCGCCGCGCGCGCAGACCGTCGCTGGTCGCATCGACGCGCGAGAATCCCGCAGCGCCCAAAACCTCGCGCGACGCGGGAGTCAGCGAGGAGCCGACGACGTCGATCGCGTCGACGGCTCCTTCGCGCAGCGAGATCTGATCGAGCAGCGTGTGCAGCTCGTCGTCTTCGCGGAACATCGTGATGCTGATGTGCGGCCACTCCACCGCATCGTGCGAGACCTCTTCGGCGGCGGCGCGATTGGCGGGCGTGTCGACCAGCCACACCGGCGAGCGGAAGGCCAGCTTCCGCAGCACCGGCGCGGCGTCCGGCACGAACACGATGGCGACGGAGCGGGCCATCTACCAGCCGCAGCTCTGTCCCTTGTTCTGCACTTCCAGCCAATCGAGCAGCGGGCGGAAATAGTCGACCACCGCCGTCGCATCCATCTGCCGCTGTCCGGTCAGCGCTTCCAGCGCCTCCGGCCACGGGCGGCTCGCGCCCATCGCCAGCATCTTCTCCAGTCGCGCGCCCGCTTCCTTGTTGCCGTAGATCGAGCAGCGATTCAGCGGTCCGGTCTGACCCGCGGCCTGACAGAGCGAGCGATGGAACTGGAACTGGAGGATGCGTGCGAGGAAGTAGCGCGCGTACGGCACGTTCGCCGCGATGTGGTACTTCGCGCCCGGATCGAAAAGATCCTCGCCGCGAGTGCCTTCCGGCGCGATGCCCTGGTACTGCAGGCGCAGATCCCACCACGCCTTGTTGTAATTCTCCGGCGTGATCTGGCCGGAGAACACGCCCCAGCGCCACTTGTCCATCAGGATGCCGAACGGGAAGAAGGCGATCTTGTCGAGCGCGTCGCGCAGCAGCAGCGGAATGTCCGCCGACGCGGGCGGCTCCTTGTCCAGGAGACCGATCTTCACGAGATACGCAGGCGTCACCGACAGCGCGATCGTGTCGCCGACCGCTTCGTGGAAGCCGTCGTTCGCGCTGTTCTTGTAGAGATACGGCTGCGTCTTGTACGCGCGCTGGTAGAAGTTGTGGCCGAGCTCGTGGTGAATCGTATTGAAGTCGTCCGCATTCTTCTCGATGCACATCTTGATGCGGAGATCGTCTTCGTTGTCGATGTCCCACGCGCTGGCGTGGCAGACCACATCGCGGTCGCGCGGCTTCGTGAACAGCGACCGCTCCCAGAACGTCTTGGGCAGCTTGTCGAAGCCGAGGGAGGTGAAGAAGCCTTCGCCGTAGCGGACCATGCCCAGCTCGTCGATGTCTTTGCGCGCCTGCAGGATCTTCGTCAGATCGAAGCCGCGCTCCGCTTTCGCCGGCGCCACGATGTCGTAGACGTTGCCCCACTCCTGCGCCCAGATGTTGCCGAGGAGATGGGCCGGGATGGGCTTGCCGGGAGGAACGACTTCCTTGCCGTATTTCTTGGTGAGGTTCCAGCGCACGTAGCAATGCAGCGAGTCGTAGAGCGGCTTGACCTGCCCCCACAGGCGATCGACTTCCGCCGCGAACGCATCGGGCGCCATGTCGTAGTTCGAGCGCCAGAGCGTGCCGACGTCGCTGTAGCCGAGCTCCTTCGCGCCCTGATTCATCAGCGCCACGTAGCGCGTGTATTGATCGCGCATCGGCGGCGAGATGGTGTGCCAGCCGCGCCACACTTCGAGCAGCCGTTTCGGATCGCGGCTGTCGCGCATGATGTTCGTGATCTCGTTGATGTCGAGGCAGTCGTCGCCCGATTTCCCCGGCGGGCAGTACTTGCCGGCGCCGTACTGCGCTTCGAGCTCCGCGCCGATGCGCGCCAGCTCCGCGGTGAGCGCCGGATCGGCCGGTCCGGGCGAGATGAGTTGCAGCTTGATGAGGTTCAGCTTGCGGCGGACGTCATACGGCACGTCCACGCTGTCGAAGCGCGCGGCCTCTTTGGCCAGCTCGACGCCCGCGTTGATCAGCTTTTCATTCTCGCGCGCGGCGAGGATCTGCGTGTCTTCGGTGATGTACGTCGACTGCACCCACGCGGCGCGCTGCTGATCGACGCTCATCTGCGCGAGGCGCGCTTCGGCGTCGGCCACAAATTTCGCGGCCTGTTCGGCGGTGGCCGGGCCTTTCGTTTCGGTCTGCGGCGGAGGCGGCGTCGGCGTGGTCGTTTCAGTGGTGTTCATCGGCGTGGACGTGCTTGTGGTAGCGGTGGTTTGCATGGGGGTCGCGTCGACCGGCGGCATCATCGGCGCACAAGCGCCGGCAGCGAAGAGAACGACCGTGGCCACCGCGACGTGGAGAGGGAAAATGCGCATGACTCCTCCGGATGTGTTCGTCGCGCTGGCGGGCTGCAAGCGCGCGGCCAGCGGAGTATAGCCAACGGTCGCGGGGCGGCATCCGTACTAACGTCGTGCCTCTGTTACCATCCCGCAACTCTCGCGTGGCCGTGCTGCCGCCGAGTCCGGCCGTACTCCGGCCGAAACCTGCGGCGCGTGACGGCGTCGCATAAGAGATCTCATGAGGAGAATGATGACTTTCCGACCACGCATTGCCGTAACCCTGCTGCTGTCCCTCGCGCTGACGATTCCGGCCATGGCCGCGAAACGCCGCGCCGGCAACGAAACGCCCATCGTCACGATTCACGGCACCGTGACCGACGAGAACACCGGCCAGCCCGTGGCCTTCGCCGAGCTCGCGAACGCCGACCGCTCCGCCATCACCGACGCGCAAGGCAAGTTCACGCTGCGCGTTTCTTCCGGCCGTCCCACGCAGATCATCGTCACGCGGAGCGGCTATGAAACGAAGATCATGAGCCTCACCGCGGCCGAAGGGCAGACTGTCGCCGCCACGCTGAAAACCGGCGCGGTCGTGCTGGTGAAGATGATCGACGGCACGAACTACTCGCTCGACTTCGACGTGACGCAGTTCGCGTATGCGATTCCGTTCAGCGACTACGGCAAATCCGATTTCGCGAACCTCTGCACCGCCACCACAGAGCAGTACCGCCCGCTGAAGACCGAGATCAAGAAGGTGACCGGTCCCGCTGTTTCGTCGCCGGGCAGCTGCTGCTCGCCGAGCGGTAACGCGCTGAAGGCGAAGTTCGAGCTGAAGAACGGCACGACGACCGACGCCTACTTTGCCGACAATTGTTTCGGCTACGACGTCCTCCTCCTCGGCCGCGATCACACCACCGGCAAGTTCCGCTATCTCAGCTGGACGAAGATCGCCGAAGCCGTTTTCCCGTAACGCGCGCA
>DASSMK010000310.1:0-10998 GCA_035688915.1 Thermoanaerobaculia bacterium | reverse complement strand
GTCGTTCAGCACGTTGTCGACGCCCGCCGTGACGAAGAGCCGCGGCGAGTATTTCTTTTCCTTGCGGAACGTGTACTCGCTGTAGAGACGCACGTGCGCGTTGTCGTCGCGGCGCTTGCCGAAGTCGAACGCTTCGCCCGTGAAGCGCAGACGATCGTTGTACTGATAGTCGGCGCCGACGCCGCCCGTCGAGTCGAAGAGACCGGCGCGCACCGCCAGCGAATCGAGCACCCAGCCGATTTGCGCGGAGAGCTGATAGTCGCGATCGAAGCGCGTGGTCTTCGTGACCGTCGTCGATTCGTCGCCCGTGGCCGGATTGACGACCGTTTCGATCTGCACCTTGTCACGGCGCCGGCCGCGCGAATCATCGGCCAGCTCCACGCGATAGAAGCGGTTGTTCTCCGGATTCGGCCGCAGCTCGAGCATCACTGCGGAGCGCGAGTTGCCGCCGAAATCAGGATTGCCGGTCACCGCGGGATCGGTCTTGCTGAGGCCCGCGTAGTAATCGCTCTTGATGCCGATGTCGAGGCCGATGCGGTTGACGCGGCCGAGTGTGTTTTTCAGCTCGCCGATGCCGCTCTGCACCGATTCCAGCGCGCCATTGAGACGGTTGTACGCCTCTTCGTCGTATAGCAGCTTGCCGACAGTGCCTTCGCCCGAGCGCATCTTGCCGGTGATGTTGTTCATGTTGTCCGCGGTGACGCGCAGATCGGCGGAAAGTCCGCGCAGATTGGAGACGACTTCCTTCACTTCGGCGCGGTTCTCACCGACGGTGCCGCCGATCTGGTCGGCCACGCGTTCGATCGAATTGGCGAGGCGCGGGATCTCGACGCGCAGCTGTTCGCTGATGAGACGCGCGTTCGACAGCGTGGCGTCGACATTGGAGCGATTCGCCGCGATGAGGTCGCGCGTCTGCGCGGTGATCTCCTGCACGTTCGCCACGATGTCTTCCAGGCGCTGCTGGCCCTGCGGTCCGGCCATGACGGCGCGCAGCGAGGCTGTGATCGCTTTCACATCCGCCGCGATCGCCGAAACCTGATCGGTGACCTGATCGAATGACGCCGGCTGCGAGCCTTGCAGCGTGATGGGCTGGTTCTGCGCGACGACCGGCGAATCCGCCGAACCGGGATCGAGCTCGACGTACTTTTCGCCGAGGAGGCCGAGGTTGGCGACTTTGGCGGTGGCGTTGGCGTGGAGCGGCACGTCGTCGTCGACTTCCAGAGTCACTTCCGCGCGGCCGTCGGGCAGCACGCGGATCTCTTTCACTTTTCCTTTGCGCACGCCGGCGATGCGGACGGTCGACTTGGCGTCGAGACCCGCGACGTCATTGAAGATCGCTTTCACTTCGCGCGTGGTTTTGGCGCGTCCGAATCCGATGTCCTCGATGCGGAGGATGAAGAACGCCAGGACGGCCAGGGCGGCGAGCATCACGGCGCCGACTTTTGCTGCTGAAGACATTTGTCAGGTCACTCCGAAGAATCGCGATTGTAGAAGGTATCGGTGAGCGGATCGATGCCCGCCCGGCGCAGCATGAGCAACAGCGTAGCAAGCGGCAGTCCGACCACGTTCGTGTAACTGCCGTGAATGGAATCGATGAACATCGCGCCAATGCCTTGTACGGCGTATGCGCCGGCCTTGTCGAGCGGCTCGCCGGTCTTCACATACCACGCGATCTCGTCGCGCGACAGTGGCAACATGCGTACTTCCGATTCCGCCACACGCGTTTCGCGATAGTCGCGCTCCACGTTTTCCAGCGTGACGCCGGTGTACACAATGTGCGTCTGGCCCGCGATCGTGGCGAGCATCCGCTCGGCGTCCGCCGTATCAACCGGCTTTTCCAGCAATTGATCGCCGAGAAGCACGGTCGTATCGGCCGCGATCACCCAGCGCGACGGATGCTGCGACGCCAGCGCGTTCGCTTTGTCGCGCGACAGCCGCGCCACATACTCCTCCGCCGCCTCTCCCTCCTGATGCACCTCGGGCACATGGCTCGGCATGACGTCGAACTCGAGTCCGATCGACGCGAGCAGTTCCCGCCGCCGCGGCGACGATGAAGCGAGGATGAATCGCATGGCGCGGCGGATCTTATCGAAGCGGCTCGGCCCGCACGATGGCCAGCACCACGATCTCCCGCGCCTCGGCCTCGATCCGATAGAGGACGCGCAGCCACTCCAATCGCAGCACCCACAATCCGCGCAGCGGATCGAGCAGCGGCGCTCCGGCGATCGGATCGTCATCGAGCTTCGCCAGCTCCACGTCCACCAGCTCGCGTTCGTGGTCGCTCAATTTCTCGTAATCGCCGGTGGCGATGCGCACGCGCTCGAAGTCGGCGACGATGCGCTCTCCTTCTTCGTTGAGGCGCGCGACGAGCTCCGCGTCATTGGCGATGCCGATCGTTTCGCGCAGCGCGATGTATTCGTCGAACGAGACCAGGACCGCCACCGGACGCACGCCGCGCGTGAAGAGCGTCTGCTTCCCGCTCACCTCACACTCGGCGATGAGCGCGCGGAGCGCTTCCGGACTTTCGATGAGATCGACGCGATTCACAGACTCTCGAGATAGGCGCGAAAGTCGGCGCCGAGCTGCGGATGGCGCAGCGCGTAATCGACCGTGGCTTTGAGGTAGCCGAGCTTTTCGCCGGCGTCGTAGCGGCGTCCTTCGAAGACGTAGCCGTAAAAGTCGCCGGTGCGCACGAGCTCGCGCAGCGCGTCCGTCAGCTGAATCTCGCCGCCCGCGCCGCGCTCCGTTTTCTCGAGTAGCGGGAAGATGTCCGGCGGCAGGATGTAGCGGCCGATGATCGCGTAATGCGAAGGGGGATTCACCTTCGGCTTCTCGACCATGTCGGTGACGCGGAAGCGGCGATCGCCGACGAGCTCGCCCGCGACGACGCCGTAGCGCGACGTTTCTTCGCGCGACACTTCCATCAGCGCGACGACCGCGCGCCCCGTCTCCTCGAACACCCGCCGCATCTGCTTCAAGCACGGCTCCTCGGCCAGGATGACGTCGTCCGGCAGCACCACCGCGAACGGCTCGTTGCCGACGGCGTCGCGCGCGCTGAGCACGGCGTGGCCGAGGCCGAGAGCTTCTTTCTGGCGGACGGAGATGAGGTCGACCATCCGGCTGACGTTGTCGACTTCGGCGAGAAGGTCATTCTTGCCGCGCTCGCGCAGCGAACGCTCGAGCTCACTCGTGCGATCGAAGTGATCGAGGATCGAATCTTTTCCTTTGGAGGTAACGATGACGAGCTTGTCGAGGCCGGAATCGCGCGCTTCCTCGATGCCGTACTGGAGGATCGGCTTGTCGACCAGCGGCAGCATTTCCTTCGGAATCACTTTCGTGGCCGGAAAGAAACGGGTGCCGAAGCCGGCGCAGGGGAAGACGCAAGTGCGGAGGTGATTCATCGGGGGCGAAGGATATCGCGCGCGCGGAGCGCGCGTGATTAGTTGTTAGGGATTAGTGCTTCGTGGCCAGGGTTAGTGGTCAGTGGCTAGTGGTCAGTGGTCAGTTGGCGGTCGCACGCGCGGCGCGGGCTGGCCTCGCGCGGCAGTCGCGGGTGGCGGTCTGGCCGCTGGCCGCTAACCGCTGGCCGCTCTCAACTGATCACTGACCACTGCCCACTGACAACTCACCGGACCACTGACCACTAACCACTAAACCCACAATGGCCGCCCGTTTGCTACAGCGCGCTGTGGTAAAACTACTCGTGACGGGCGTGAATGCGTAAATTCCTGATTCTCCTTGGCCTTTTCCTGATCGCGGCTCCTCTCTCCGCGCAGTGGCGGCGTGCCGGTTTGTTCGGCGCGGACGTGCGTGCGCTGATCGCCGATCCTTCGGCTCCGGACACCTTCTATCTCGGCACGAGCGGCGGCGAGGTTTACGTCTCGCGCGATGGTGCGAAGACGTGGTCCGCGCCGCGCAACGGCAGCCCGTTCCCAAACTACGTCGTCGACAACCTCATGATCGACCGCGAAGGCCGCCTCTGGGCTGCCTGCTGGGGGCTGTGGGGCGGTGGCGTCATCGCGGTCTCCAATGACGGCGGCAAGACGTGGACGCGGCGCGATGACGGCCTCGAAGATTTCTCCGTACGCGCCATCGCCGTCGATGCGAACGACGCGAACTTTGTCGTCGCCGGCGGCCTGACCGGCGTCTATCGCAGCAAAGACGGCGGCGAGTCGTGGGACAAGATCTCGGATCAGATCAACGTCGAATCGCTGGCCATCGATCCGCGCGACCGCAATCGCATTTACGTCGGCACGTGGCGCCAGGGCATGCGCACGGAAGACGGCGGCAAGACTTGGGCGCCGATCGCGAACGGCATGGTGCTCGACACCGACATGTTCTCGATCACCATCGACGAAAAGAATCCCGACAACATGTGGGTCGCCACGTGCGGCTGGGTTTACAACTCCGGCAATCGCGGCGATCTCTGGACGCGCTATCGCGACGGCTTCAACAACCGCCGCATCCACGACATCGAAATCGATCCGTGCGACGAGGACCTCGTTTACGCCGGTTCCGTGGCCGGTCTCTATCGTTCCGAAGACAAGGGCAAGACCTGGTACACGCTGTCCGATGAAGGGCTGGTCATCAATTCGATCGTCCTGCATCCGCAACGTCCCGAGCGCATCGTCCTCGGCGTCGAAGGCGACGGCGTCTACATCTCGCAGGATCGCGGCAAGACCTTCCAGCGCGCCTCGGACGGCCTGCACAATCTGCGCATCACCACCATCGTTCCCGATCCGAACGCGCAGCAGCGCGTCTACGCGACGGTCGTTTTCGGCGGCGCCGCGTCGGGCATGTATCGCTCCGACGACGCCGGCCTGACGTGGACGAAAGTCTCGACCACCAAGCTGCCCGAAGTGCTCACGCTCACGATCGCGCCGGAACCGGATGCGGAAGTGAAGTTCATCGCCGGCACGGAGAAGGGCTTCTTCTGGAGCAGCGACGCCGTCGAGTGGAATCAGGCGGAGCCCGCCGGCTTCCCGATTCGCGTCGAAAAAGTCGTGCGCTTCAATCGCTCGCGTTCGTTCGCGGCGACGGCCGAAGGCGTCTTCACGACGCGCGATGGCGGCAAGAACTGGTATCGCCTGGCTGGCGCCGATCAGCGCGCGGTCGATCTCACCATCGGCATGCTCGGCACGAAGAAGGCGCTCTACGCGCTCACGTCGAACGGTCTGACCGTGTTCGACGGCGATCGCTGGCTGCCGATCGCCAACGCGCCTGCCAAAGGCCGCACCATCGCCTTGCGCAATGACGGCTCTTCACAGCTCATCTACGTCGCCGGTGCGAGCGGCGTGAAGGCCGGCCGCATCAACGCGGAAGGTGCGTGGGAAGCAGTCGAAGCGCCGAACGCGCAGTACGCGGCCGTGTACGGCAGCAGCCGTGGCAATGGCGAGATGCTGTTCCTCGCGTCGCGCGAGCAGCGCGAGATTCTCGTCGGCGATGCCGGCGGTTCCGATTGGACCGAACTGACGCTGCCGTCGCGCAACACCGAGGTGACGTCCGTCGCGCCCGATCCCTTCGTTCGCGACCGCTACTACATCGCCACCCTCGGCGAAGGCGTCTTCATCTACAAAGGAAAGACGCAGCGCTACATCGCCAAGACGGATGCCGCGGCGCTGGCAGCGGCGGGCGGCGGAAGCAAGTAAGCCGCCTCTGTCATCCCGAGCGAAGCGAGGGACCTGGGTGGTCGGGTGGCGCGCAGAACCAGCCTCGTGCATCGCGCCGCCCAACCGCCCAGGTCCCTCGCTTCGCTCGGGATGACATGAAAGCCTCCCAATCACTGACACGCGAACACCGCGCGTCCCAAAGCCACGCTCGCACGCTCGATGTACACCGCGCGATCGCTCGCCGGCGTGGCGGCGACGGCCGCGATCCACTCGGCGTTGAACTGGCTCGGGTGCCGATCCATGTCGGACGTAACTTCCTCCCACGCCGCGCGACCTGTGAACGGCAGCATCTGGTTGGCGTCGAAGCGTTGCGCTGCGACGTCGGCGCGGTCGAAGCCGATTCCAAACGGTTCCGACGTGAAACTCAGTCGCGTCTCGAGGAGATAGACGTCTGGTGTGAACGACAGCCGTTCGACCGCTTCCAATGCGATCGCGCCCGTCTCCATGTGCTCGGCGTGGCACGTGGTGCCGTGACGGGGATCGAACGTCAGGATGAGCGCGGGATGAACCGCTTCGATGAGTGCGGCGACCTGCGCGACGACGTCGGGACGTCCGGAGCTCGACTCGCGCCAGTCAGGAAGGCCGAACGCGCTTTCATTCGGCAGCGTGAGCAGAATTGAATCGGCGTGAAAGTACTGCGTTGCGGCAGCCGCCTCGGCGCTCCGCACTGTCGCAAGATCGGGATGACAGCCATTCGGAAGCAGGCAATCGCCCGCTTCACCGCGCGTGAGGACGAGAAACGAGCAGCGGGCGTGATCGTCGATGCACCATTTGGCCAACAACGGCGCGACGACAGCCTCATCATCCGGATGAGCCGCGATCCACATCACCGAGGCCGGCGCCGGAAACAGACCGGATGGTGGAACGGCACGCCGGCGCGCGGGAGCAGCGTTTACAGCAGACGCAAATGCCAGGAGCAGGAGAGACCAGCGCATCATGCTCTTCTACGGACATGACACGCCGAGCGTCGCGGCGGGTGAACCTCACGCGCGCGGATCGAAGTACCGCACCGCCAGAAATCCGAGACCCTTCTTCCCGTTCTCCGTCTTCGGATCGGCGCTGAGCACGACCATCACGTTCGGCAGCATCTGGTCGTAAATCAGCGCTGACCGCGTCGCTTTGCGCGGCTTGCCGTGCGCACTGGCGAGGTATTTCTTCTCCTCGCCGAATGCTTCGTGCACATCGGAGAGAAACGCGAACAGCTCGAAGCGCACGGACGTGAGGCGCGTGCCCGCGAACGTCAGCGTGAGCGCTTTGTCGTCTGCGTAATCGACGACGTATTCATCTGCGTTCCGGCCGCGCTTCGAGCTCAGTCCGAGGTCGCTGAGCGCGCGCAGCGCGTCGGGACGCGACATGCCGATCGTCAGATGAAACGATTCTGGCCGCATCCACGAGGTGCGGCTGGCGGAAGGGAGTGGCGGAACGAGAAGGAGCAGGAGCGCGAAGATCATCAGTGAACGTAGTCGGCCATCGCTTCGATGCGGCGCGACTGGATGATGGACGCGGCCAGCATGGCGCGGCGTCCGATCTCGTCCCACTGCTGTGTTTCGACGAGATCCGGCAACGCCAGCGAGACCCCGAGGTTCACGGCGATGCAGCCGGCATCGAGATAGGATTCGATCGTGTCGAGCGGCACCGGCCCGCCGGCGAGCATCAGCACGTCGCGGATGGGGCCGCGGAGGGTGCGGATGTAATCGGGGCCGCCGAGGTGCTGCGCGGGAAAAATCTTGACGATGTCGCAGCCGGTTTCCCAGGCGTGGATGATCTCCGTCGCGGTGGCGGCTCCGGCGATGCAGAGCATTTCATTTTCGTTCGCGTATTCGATGACGCTCGGGTTCGTGTGCGGCGAAACGATGATCTCGGCGCCGGCGCGACGCGCTTGCGCCGCGTCGCTCGAGCTGCGAACGGTGCCGGCGGCGACGACGACATGCTCGCTGCTCCAGCGCTGCGCGACCTGACCCATCAGCAGGAGTGCGTCGGGCGTGGTCATTGTGATCTCGATGATGCGAATGCCGTTGCGCGCATACGCGTCCGCAACCGCCTCTGCCGCATCGGACGTGTTCTCGCGCACCACGCCGATGATCCCTGCGTCCTGCACGCGAGCGAGAAGGTCTTTCCGTGACATGGAGAAAGTGTAACGCGTCGCGCGGGCGAGTTAATGCAGTTGCGCGGCGATCTCGGCGAATCCCGGCTCGTTGCGCAGGCTGTCGAGGCGCGGATCGACGTTGAGGAAGACCATCCACGCCGAACGGTCTTCAATGCCCGCTCGCAATTGCGCGAGCGCTTCTTCCTTTTCGCCGAGCGCGGCGTGAATCACGGCGATGTCGTACGGCGAGATGTAGCGCTGTTTGGCGAGCTCGCGCAGCGCGTCGAGCAGTTCCACCGCTTTGTCGCGCTGGCCGGCGATCGCATGCGTGTGAGCGAGCATCGCTTGCAGGATGGGGATGTGATCCACTTCGAGCGCGCGGCGGAACGCATCGAGCGCCGCGTCGTAGCGGTGTTGCTGCCCGAGCGCCATGCCCAGCCAGCCGTGCGCGGGGATGAAGTTTTCATCCAGTTCGAGAGCCTTGCGGAAGCGGCGGATAGCGGCCTCGTAATCGCGCGCAAAGTAGTACGGCCAGCCCGCGTGCACAGCGCAGATCAGCGAAAGCGGATCGAGATCGCACGCCTTCGTGACCTGCTGGATGGCATCCTCCGCACGGCCGCGCGCGGCGAGCAGCATCGCGTAGCCGTCATGCGCATTCGCGTAATTCGGATTGAGCTCGATGGCGCGCTGAAATGCTTCTTCGGCGCCCTGCCAGTCCCAGTCGAACCACCAGCGCACAGCGCCGAGCGACGCCCACGCTTCCGCGAGACCATCGTCGATCGCGATCGCTTTCATCGCCGCCGCTTTCGCTTTCGGCATGGCCTCGTGCGGCGGCAGCGGGATGTTCGTGGCCAGCGTGATGAAGCTGTCCGCGAGGCCGGCGTATGCGCTCGCGAACGAAGGATCGGCTTCGATCGCCTCGCGGAAATAGCCGATCCCTTTTTTCAGGCTTTCCTCAGTGCGCTTGTTCCAGTGATAGCGCCCTTTGAGGTAGTGCTGATACGCCTCGCTGTTTTCCGTGGCGCGGCGGCGCAGCTTTTTCTTTTCGGCGCCCGTGAGCTTGAGGCGGAGCTTGTCGGCGATCTCGCGCGACATCTCCTCCGGCAGCTTCATGAGATCGCTGATGTCGCGGTTGTACGTTTCGCCCCAGAGCTGCGAGCCGTCGGAGGCGTCGACGAGCTCCACGTTGATCTGCAGCCGGTCGCCGACATGCTTTACGACGCCCGCCAGCACCGCGCGCACGCGCAGCTCGCGGCCGACGCTCAGCGCGTCGACGTCGCGGTTCTTGTAGCGAAAGGTGGTGCTGCGCGCCATGACCTTCAGCTTCGGCAGCGACGAGAGGCGATTGATGATGCCTTCGCTGATGCCGTCGCCGAGGTATTCGGCGTTGGGATCGTTGGAGCCGTTGGCGAGCGGCAGGATGGCGATCGAGTCGATCGACTTCGACGTGCGGCGGCGCGTGATCTTCTGCACGAGATCCGCTTGCGTGATCGAGGCGCTGCTGCCGATCGCGCGCAGCGTGAGCGAGAGATCGCGCGCCGATTGGTAGCGCGCCATCGGACTCTTCTCGACGCAGCCTTCGATGATGCGCTGGAACTCCGATGGGACGCTGGCGGACAGCTGTTCGCGCGGCAGATCTTCTTTCAAAATCGCGGCGATGGTGGCGGCGCCGGAGTCGCGCTGGAACGGCCGCTTCGAGGTGACCATCTCGTAGAGGATGCAGCCGAGGGAGAAGATGTCGGCGCTCGGATCGACGGGCTCGCCGCGCAGCTGTTCGGGCGCCATGTAGCCGAGCGTGCCGATGACGGTGCCGGGATGCGTCTGGAACCAGCGGGTGGTGGGGATGTTCGCTTCGTCGCGCTGCGCGAGTACCGGATCGGTCTGCGCCAGCCCGAAGTCGAGAATCTTCACGCGCCCTTCGGTCGTCAGGAAGATGTTCTCCGGCTTGAGGTCACGATGCACGATCGACTTTGCGTGAGCGGCAGCGAGGCCATCCGCGACTTCCGCGCCGATCTCGACCGCGCGTCGCCAGTTCACCGGCTGGTCGCGCAACTGATCCCGAAGCGTCTTCCCTTCGAGCAGTTCGGTGACGATGAAAAACGTCGAGTCGTGCTTGCCGAAGTCGTAGACGGCGACGATGTTCGGGTGCGACAGCGCGGCCACCGCCCGCGCTTCCCGCTCAAAACGCCCGGCCGCCTCCTTATCCTCGGCCGAGTCTTTCGCCAGCACCTTGATGGCGATGTCACGGCCGAGGCGAGGGTCGCGGCCGCGCCAGACCTGGCCCATACCGCCTTCCCCGAGGAGAGAAAGCACCTCGTAGGGCCCAATCTGCGCTCCGGCACTGAGCATGTGCGGGGCATTTTAGCTGTGGAGGGGGCGAGAATGGCGAGCGCGGTGAATCGGTTAAGCTTGAAACACGCCGTCCCGGAGGAAACCCATGGTCCTGATCAACAAAGCGATCAACGAGGTCACGCTGAAGCTCGTCTACTACGGGCCCGGCCTGTGCGGTAAGACCACCAACCTCGAGAAGATCTACGCGAATCCGAAGCTCGACAACAAGGGCAAGATGATCTCGATGTCGACGGAGACCGACCGGACGCTCTTCTTCGACTTCATGCCCATGGAGCTCGGCACGATCGGCGGCCAGAAGATCCGCGTGCAGCTGTACACCGTGCCCGGCCAGGTTTTCTACGACGCCACGCGCAAGCTCGTGCTGCGCGGCGCGGACGGCGTGGTGTTCGTGGCCGATTCGCAGGCCTCGATGCGCGACTCCAACATCGACAGCCTCGAAAATCTGAAGACGAACCTGCGGCTCAACCGCATCGATCCGACGAAGGTCGCGATCGTTTATCAGCTCAACAAACGCGATCTGCCGGCCGTTTCGACGGTCGAAGAAATGCGCACGTACCTGAAGGTCGGCGACGACGCGACGTGCGTCGAGGCATCGGCCATCACCGGCGCCGGCGTGACCGCGACGCTGCGCGCAGCGGTCTCGCGCATCCTCGACAATCTCAAAGCGAACGTGGACGTGACGCTGTACGAGCAGCCGGAGCTGCGCGCGCCGGACATGTCCGCGCGCGCCGGCGTGACGACCGGTTCGGCGGGAACGCCGAAGCTGTCGCTGAAGTCCGATGCGAAGCCGGCCGCGCCTGCGTCCGCACCGGCCGCCGCGCCGTTCATCCCGCCCGCCGAGCCGCAGCCGGTGCTGCAGATGGCCGCGGTGGCCGCAGCAGCACCCGCGGC
>DASSMK010000309.1:0-3298 GCA_035688915.1 Thermoanaerobaculia bacterium | reverse complement strand
CGCCCGCCGCTCCAACGTTTCGCGCGATGCGCGCAGGCGCCGCCGGCATCGTCCTCGGCTCCACCTGGATGCTCGCCTTCATCGCCTATCCCTACATGGGCTCCGCCAAGCCGGTGGCAGTGGCCAGCGGCAGCAACGCCGGCACCGCGGCGCTGTTCTACTTTCCGCTGCTGCGCGGCCTGGCTGGTATCGACGAAGCGCGCATCGTGACGTGGGTGGCGGTCACGCCGTTCCTCCTCGGCGTCGTGGCCGCGGCGATCGCATTGCTCGTGCTCGCGCTGCGCCGCAGCGACGCGAAACTGATCTTCCTCTCGCTCGCTACGCTCGCCTTCTTCGTCACGCACGTTGCTTCGCGCTTCGGCTTGCCGGAAGTCGTGGAGGTGCGCCGCAACGCCTCATGGTTCGCGATGATGGTGGCGGTGCTGCTCGCTGCCTGCGCGAATGAGCTCGTGCGATTGCTCGCCCGCGCGCCGCAGCGATTGGCGCGCATCCAGCTCCGTCCTGCGTACGCCGCCATGCTCGTGCTGCTGGTGCTCTGGGCGTGGCACGTGCCGGTCGTCTCGGCGCGCGAGATGCGCGACAAGCTGCTGAACTACTCCGGCTACGGCGCTACCGCCTACGCCGTGCTTTCCATCCAGCGCCACGTGGAGCCATTCTCCTGGACCCTCGTCACCTACGGCCAGGAGTACCCCATGGTCCTCGGCCGCGGCTTCCATCTCGCCGCCGCCGAATTTCTCGATCGTTACGATCCCGCCGCCGCGCAACTGACCGTGCCCACGCGCTACGTCTTCATCGCCGTCGAAAAAAATCCGCATCACTTCCAGATCAACTCCTGGTCCGAGCGCTTCACGCGCGTGGACCTGGAGCAGCGTCTGCAGACGTGGTGCTTTCTCTACCAGCTGAACCATCGCGACATGCGCGTTTTTCAGGATGACGAAAACGTGCGCGTCTACGTGATCGAGCGCTCCGACACCGAAATCGAGCGCGCGATTCATCGCATCGCCCAAGGAGACCTTCGATGACCGCGACCCCGCGCCTCTTTCTGAAGAAGCGCCCCGAAGTGCACATCGCCGCCGTCGTGCCGGCCTACAACGTCGCCAGCGTCCTCGGCGACGTGTTGCGCCAGATGCCGGTGCTCTTCACGTCGATCATCATCGTCGACGACGCGTCGCTCGACGATACGGCCGCCGTGGCCGAGCGCTATGCGCGCATCGATCCGCGCATCCTGGTCGTACATCACGAGAAGAACCGCGGCGTCGGCGGCGCGATGGTGACCGGCTTCCGCAAAGCGCTCGAATCGGGCGCGGACATCGTGGTGAAGATCGACGGAGACGGCCAGATGCCGCTCTGGCTCGTGCCGGAGCTCGTACAGCCGCTCATCGACGGCACCGCCGATTACACGAAAGGCAATCGCTTCCGCGACTTCCAGGCCATCCGCAAAATGCCGCCGCTGCGCCGCGTGGGCAACGTCGCGCTGAGCTTCCTTTCCAAAGCGGCCACCGGCTACTGGAACGTTTTCGATCCGACCAACGGCTTCCTGGCCATCCGCGCCGACGTGCTGTCGCAGATCCCGCTGCACAAGGTCGACGAGACCTATTTCTTCGAAACCTCGATGCTCGCCCACCTCTACATCCTCGGCGCCGTCGTCAAAGAAATCCCGATGCCGGCGCGCTACGCGGGCGAACCGTCGAGCCTTTCCATTCCGCGCGTGCTGCGCCAGTTTCCGCTGCGCCTCCTCGCGGTGCTGCTGCGGCGCATCGTGCTGAAGAACTTCGTCTACGACTTCAATCTCGAGTCGTTCCATCTCCTCGTCGGCCTGCCGCTGCTCCTCTCCGGCGTGCTGTACGGCAGCTACAACTGGATCTGGTACAGCAGCCATGTGAAAGCGGCGCCGACCGGCACGGTCGTGCTCTCCGCGCTGCTGATCACGATCGGCTTTCAGCTGCTGCTTTCGGCGATCAACCTCGATCTGCAGGCCATGCCGAAAGAGCCGGTGAACAGCGGCGCGATGAAAGCGGAAGTCAGCGTGAGCGCGCGGACCGCCGCGCCGTCGCCGCAGCCGCCGCTGCGCTGAAGCGCTCGTACGGAAAGCCGAAACGCCGCTCGTAAAAAAGCGAGCCGACGTGCGGCCGCGCGTGAGTGCGTTCGGCGGACGCGTCGCGCGTGACCACTCGCCTGACGAAGAACAGCCGCCAGATCACGAACGGCAAGAGGCCGAGCCACGTGCGCCGCTGCGACTGATAGAAGCGCACCAGCCGAGTCGTGCGCCACGCATCGCGCATCGACACCGGCCAGCGCGTGTACTGGCCGGGCAGCGGCGCGCAGACGCGGAACAGCGGGCCGAGGGAGTGGAAGCCGTGGTAGAGCGGAAATTCGACACAGGGGATGTTGCGCTGCTCCGCGACCGTCAGCGCGGCAATGTGCGCGGCGTCGTGATCCTGATGGCCGCCTTCATATGCGAGCGTCCAGATCTCATCGGCATCGATCGCTTCGAGCCGCGCAATCGCTTCGTCGAGATGCTCCACCAGCGCGCCATCCGGCAGCGTTCCAAAGTGCACATCATCGACGCCGATCGAAGCGAGCGCGCGCCGGCTCTCGTCATCCCGCGTGGCCGCGGCGCACCCGTTCCCTTCCCCATTCGTCAGAAACACGCACGCCACATGCGCGCCGCTGCGCACGAATCGGAGGATATGGACCGCCGCGGCAACTTCATCATCCTGATGCGCAAACACAAACAACACGCGCGTCATCGCCCGAACCCATTTGCGCAACCCGAACCCACTCGCGCCGCACCCCTCTGAGCCTCTGAGCCAATGAGCCTCTGAGCCTGGATCATCACAGGTGGTCCGTGTCCGCCCACGACAATCCCCAGCGTGCGCGCGCGATGTTCAGCGACGGATCGAATGCGTTCACGAGAAAGCGGAAGCGATGCGGCGACGGCAGGAATCCGCCGCGCACGAACATCGGCATGGCCGGATGGCTGAGCGTGGCCAGCGTGGCCGCGAAGCGCAGGCCGGCGGCACGCGCGCGGCCGATGGCGTCGCGCAGCAGCAGCTTCACGTCGCCTTCGCGTTGCGGTTGCCAGCCGACGTCGGCGATGGCGAGCGTGTCGTGGCCGCGCAGCAGCGTGCGGCGCGAGATCACGTACGCGCCTTCATTGCGTTGGATCGTGTAGCGCCACAGTGGATTCGCTTCGAAGCGCCAGTGCAGAAAGTCGTTCGTGCGCGGCTGGTGCGCGGCGCGGCCGAAGAAGCCGCGCATCTCCAGCCTTTCCACGCTGCCGTGCGGCTCGAGCTCT
>DASSMK010000308.1:0-11046 GCA_035688915.1 Thermoanaerobaculia bacterium | reverse complement strand
GTGCAGGGTTGCTGCCAGTAGGGGGAAAAGGGGCGGGCGGGGGGAGGATGGAGATGTAGGGTTACTGCCTTTGCCCGTTTCCAGAAACGGAGTCGGCGCAGTCACGCTTCTGACGTGTGATGCGTAAGACATTCGTTTCTTGTCGGCGTGCGACGTTCGCCAGGAATAGCGAATAGAGTTCTAGGTTCGATTGAAGCGCTCCTCTCGACTACACGTTGTGCGCTGTGATCGCATCATTGATGTTGTTCGCACGCCGTCGTGCAGCAACGTGCGTGCGCGGCCCCGACAACCGCTCCATGCGGAACTCGCGGCCGGTGGCTTCCCCCTGCACGATGCCGTCCCCGGCGTCTTTGGCCCGCCGCCCGGCTGCGTGCGACGTTCGGAAAGCAAAGTTTGTGAGAACTCGGCATCTTCACGCAGTCGCAATCGACGCTAAGCGGACAGGCGCACGTCGCGCGCGAGGCCTATCAGGGCCTCGATGCGCAGGCGCGGGCGAGGCTGGTGGCCTTCCTCAACTCGCTGTAGCGGTCACAGGTCAGTGCCTGACAGCCCGACGCGCACGGTCGGCGTGCCGGCCCGACGCAGCTTCATCACCGCAGCGAATAGGTCGAGGCGCGGCGTCGTGATGCCGTTCCGGCTGTCGACGATCGGACGTCCCGTCGACTGGAGCAGCTCCTAGAGGCGTCCGGCGTCAGATGCGGATCGATCTGCCGCAGCACGGCCACATGCGGCGCTGAAACGACGTTCCGTCGACGTTCGCCACTCCGTTCTTGTATGTCGTCCGCACGTGGTAACCCCGCGCCAGGAGATCGAGCAGATAGGAGGAGTTCGAGAAGCAAGTGACACGATCGATCTCAGCCGGCTTGTCGGTGCACAATTCGAGGAACGAAGCCGACGCGAGATTCGTGTGGTAGACCGCACCGACAAAAATCACCCCTTCGATGCAGGCGGGCGGACGCATCCCCTTCGCCCAGGCGTCGTTGCCGCTCCCGGTGACGAGGACGGTCTCGCCAGCGCGCACGCTCGATGGCCACGTACGCGGCGAGTGAGTCGAGCTCCTCACGGAGTGGCACTTCCTCCCGGTCGGAGCGCTCGAGCACGCGCACGACGAAGTGCCGCAGCTCCGCGGCTATACGCTGGTCGTTTTGCGTCGAGCTCGTAGCGGCCATTGCGCCAGAGCAGCCGCGGCGCGTCGAGCGCGGGCCGGTTGAGCCGCTCGGGCCAGCGGCCAAAGTCCGCGAGCGTGCCGTCGATCGGCGTGCCGGACGCCGAGATGCGCATGCCCGCCACGCGCGTGCGCACGTCTGAAGGATCGTTCGACTCTTCCCAGACCACGTAGTAATCGCTGCCGTTCGACGCGATGGCGGGACGCGTTGCATACAGAGTTGCGTCGGAGGAAAGCGGCGGCAGCATGGCCGTCGACGAGCGGTGTCCGCTGCCATCGAGGCGTGCGATGCGGATTTGGGTGCCGCGGCTCGTCGCTTCCGGCCAGGCCACCAGATAGCCGCTCTGCGACGCGGCGATTGCGGCGTCACCGGTCGTGGTGCCGAGGAGTTGCTCGGGGGAGACGGTGAGAAGCGTGGCCAGGAGGAGCACGAGCATGCACGTGATACGGCGCGCGCGGGAGCGTCTACACTCGCGCTGCGTGAATTCGTTTCAAACGCCGCGGGCCGGCGGAATGCTGCCGGTGGAGGAAGCGCAGCAGCGCGTGCTCGCGCTCGCGCCGCGGATGGCGACGGAGATCGTGTCGCTCGAAGAAGCGCACGGTCGCGTGTTGCGCGAGGACGTCGCCGCGCCGTTCGATCTTCCTCCTGCGGATAACAGCGCGATGGATGGCTACGCCGTGCGCGCGGAAGACGTGGCGAATGCGCCGGTCTCGCTGGGTGTGATCGGCGACGTGCCGGCGGGCAGCGTGCCGCGTGAGCGCGTGGAGCGCGGCACCGCGATGCGCATCATGACCGGCGCGTTTGTGCCGGACGGTGCGGACGCGGTCGTGCAGGTCGAGCTGACCGATGCCGGCGCGGAGATCGTGGAAGTGCGGGAAGCGGTGACGCGCGGCGCGAACATCCGCCGCCGCGGCGAAGATCTGCGCGCGCAAACCATCGTGTTGCGTGAAGGCGCGGTCATCCGCGCGGCGGAAGTGGGCGTGCTGGCGAGCATGCAGCACGTGCGTGTTGTCGTGTCGCGCTGGCCGGAAGTCGCGGTGCTGTCGACCGGCGATGAATTGGCCGAGCCGCACGAAACGCTCGCGCCGGGACGCATCGTGAACTCCAACGGCTACTCGCTCGCTGCACTGGTGCGTGAAGCCGGTGCGATCGCGCGGCCGCTCGGGATCGTGCGCGACGATCGCGACGCCACCATCGCCGCGCTCGAACAGGCGCTCGCGTCGGACTTTGTGCTCACCTCCGGCGGCGTCTCCGTCGGCGCGTTCGATTTTGTGAAAGACGCGCTCGACGCGCTCGGCGCGAAGACTGATTTCTGGCGCGTGGCCATGCGTCCCGGGAAGCCGCTCGTCGTCTCCACGCTGCGCGATCGACTCTGTTTCGGCCTGCCGGGCAATCCCGTGTCGTGCATGGTCGCCTTTCATCTTTTCGTCGCGCCCGCGCTGCGGCAGGCCATGGGGATGACGAAGAACGTCTTCGCGCCGGAAGCGAACGTGCGCATCACCGCACCGCTGAAAAGCGCGCCCGATCGCCGCGTCTACTACCGCGCACGTGTCATCGCCGAAGATGGCCAGCTCGTCGCGCATCCGATGCCATCGCAAGGCTCCGGCGTCTCCACCTCCATGCTCGAAGCGAACGCGCTCGTCGTCGTCGATCCCGACTCGAAGGCACAATCGGGAGCGACCGTGCGCGCCCTACTGATCGGGCAGGTACAGACGGCATGAGTCACGCAAAGAGCCGCGAAGCCATGACCACCATCGGCATCGTCTGCGGCTACGACGACCTCCACACGCTCCGCGGCTACATGTCCCATCTCGCGCCGGAGATCGACTCCGCTGCGCCGACCGTGGTGGTCCTCTCCGGCTCCGTCACCTCGCCCGACGCCAACGCCTCGGAAGCGGAAGTGATGGCCGATCTTCTCGCCGAACTGCTGCCGGGCCAGCCGTCGCTGATCGAAGACCAGGCCATGACCACGCTCGAGAATCTCGTGAACAGCAAAGCGCTCGCGCAGCGCACGTTCGGTCGCGTGGAGCGCTGGATCGTCTTCTGCGATGCCACGCATCGCACCAAAGTGAGCGTGCTGGCGCGGCTGATTCTCGGACCGCGCGTGCGCATCATCTCCGTCCCGCGCCGCGCGCGTTTCTACAAACGGATCGTCGAGCCGGTTCTGCTCGTGGTGGAAGCGATCATTGCGCTCGTGCCGCGACTGCAGCCCGCGTTTCGATTGGCGGCCGTGCGGTGGCGCGGCGTAACCCACCTGTCATCCCGAGCGTAGCGCGAGACCTGGGCGGAGGGGCGGCGCGGGGGACAAAACCACAGGCGGCGCGCCACCCGCCCGCGCAGGTCCCGCGCTACGCTCGGGATGACATCAGCGTGCGATCGGCTTCACGTCCGTAAGCCAGTACGAACGCTCCGTCGTGTGCAATTTCGCGCTGACGCGGCTGCCGTCTTTCGGCAGTGATTCCACCTTCGCGCCGCGCACGCTGTAATCCATCGTCATCGCTTCCATGAAGCCGGGAATCGCTTCATGGTCGACGCGCAAAGTGTTGTCCGCAGCATCGCGTCCCTGGATCACTCCGCGCATGTCGTAGAGCTTCTCGCCCGCTTCGCTGAGAGGCTTCGCCGCCGGCTCGTCGCTGCCCCCGCAGGCGAAAAGGGAAAGCGCGGCGAAGAGCAGAACGACGGTGCGCATGAGCGGCGGGATTATGCACCAATCCATCCGCGGCATCAGCGCGTAACTACCGAGCAGCGTCGCTGATCAACAAAGGAGAAAAGATGAAACGGTCTCTCGCACGCCGCGTTGGTGCGGCGTCCCTGCTCGCGCTCTGTCTCTCGCTTCCGGCCTTCGCCTCCAGTCATCGCGAAGCGCTCTCCGTCCTCAACGAACCGTGCGCCGACAACACCGACACCTACGCCTGGGTGTCGAACGGCACGCACGACAAGCTGTACCTGATCATGAACTTCAATCCGCTGCACGAGCCGGGACAAGGCAACCAGGGCTTCCGCGCCTGCAACGGCTATCGCTACGAGTTCCACATCGGCAAGGGCACGAGCCTCAGCGACGAAGCGGTCTATCGCGTCGAATTCAAGAACACGCTGCAGAAGGAAGCGCCGCCCAGCCCCACCGACGCACTCGGCGGCGGCAATGAGCTGCTTTGGCAACTCACCGGCGGCACCGAGACCATGACGGTCACGCGCATTACCGCACCGGGCAACGCCAATCCCGCCGTCCTTGGCGCCGATCTGAAAGTGCTCCCGAACAATCACGGTCCGCAAACCGATCGCCTCATTTACGGCCTCGGCGCCTTCAAAGGCTACGACTCCGGCGACGCGTCGAGCCGCACCATGGCGCTGTACGACCAGCCGTTCGTCGATACGTTCATCCAGTCGCTGTCGAACGGCGGCCGCATCATCGCCGGCCAATTCGACGATCCCTACCAGCTCGACGAGAAGGGCATCTTCGATCTCGTGAACCTCGGCCGCTCCGATCTCGGCGGCATCGAAGGCGCGCGCAACACTCCCGTCGAAGATGTGTTCACCGGCTTCAACATCTTCTCCATCGCGCTGGAGATTCCGACGGCGGAGCTTTTCCCGAACGGCATTCCGCACAACGGCCAGCTGATGGACCAATCGACCGACGCGCTGCTGCGCATCTGGGCCAGCATCAGCCGCCCGGCCGTGCAGACCGTCGACCCGAACAACATCATCACCGGCGTGCGCGGCTCCGGCAATTACGTGCAGGTCGGCCGCAACGCGCTGCCGCTCTTCAATGCAGGACTGGTCGGCACGCAGCGCCAGACGCTCTACCTGCACACGACTCCGATGAAAGACGTGACGCGCTTCGGCGCGGACATTCTCTATCCGGTGCTCGTGCGCGATCTGCAAGCGCTCGGCGTCTACAAAGCGCTCGGCCTGCCGGACAGCACCGTCACCACGCTGAAAGGACCGCGCCTCGACATCATCAACGCCATCAACCTCGGCCGTCCCATTCCGGTCGCCGACGGATCGACAGGCGACGTGATCACGCTCGACGCATCGATCGATTCGCAGTTCCCGAACGGACGCCGGCTCGGCGGCGGCACCGCGCCGAATCGCCATCAGGTGAACGTGAACTCCGTGCTCATCAGCCTCATCGCCGCGGGGAATCCGAACGCCGGTCTGGCCAAGGGCGTGGAGACGAACGACAAGGATTTCCTCGATCGCTTCCCGTTCCTCGCGCCGGCGCACAACGGCTTGCTGCAGGGACACGGCGGAACGAACACGACTCCCGTGCCGAACATCCCCAACCCGTCTGCCACGCAGCCGTGCCTGTGAGACCTCAGGAGAACGAACATGAAACGAATTATCTTCACGGCCGCTCTCTTCCTCGTCACCGCGCTGCCGCTCTTCGCGCAGACGCGCGTGCGTTCCCATGATTTCGCTTCCGATCTGCAAACCATTCCGGTGCTAGCGAACACGAACGGCGTCGGCAACGCGAAGTTCCAGTCGTACGTCGCGCTGATGAATCCGACCGCGTCGCCATTCGCCGTCGACGTGACGTTCTACGACAACAGCGGCGCGCCGCACACCGCGTCGATCATGCTGTCCGCGCACGAGTTGAAGACGTACGCGAACTTTCTCGAAGAAGTCTTCCACGTCACCGGAGGCGGCGCCGCGACGTTCCGCAGCGCATCACCAGCGAACCGCTTCATCGTCAGTAGCGAAGTGCGCACCGGCGGCGACGGCGGCTACACCACGCCGATCCCGACGCTCGAATTCGCCGGCTCCAACTCGCGCTCGTTCGCGCCGGGGATCTCCGTCGATGCGACGTGGCGCACGAACGCCGGCTGCTTCAATCAATCCGACGTCGCGAATCACATCACCGCCAAAGTGCTCGACAAAACCGGCGCCCTCACCCTCGGCACCGTCACGCTCGATCTGCCGCCAAACGGCTGGGCGCAGACCGCCGTCCCGATCGCGGTGACGGACGGCGCGATGCAATTCGATCCATCCGAAAACGCGGTCTGCTACGCGGTGGTGGTGAACAACGCCACGAACGATGCGCGCGTGGTGGAGGCGGTGGAGTACCAGCCGTAGGCCCGGCCCAGGCTCACGGGCTCACAGGCTCACAGGAGCGCGGTTGTCGCGAGAGCGGCACCGCGCTCCTTGTTGTTGAATGTGAGTCCGGCGCAGAACGTCGCTCTCGCGACACGTGTGCTGCTGTGAGCCTGTGAGCCTATGAGCCTGTGAGCCTGGGCGGGGGGGCGGAGCGGTATCATCCCCGCCGAGAAGGAGTCGTCCATGCTTCCAGAGAAAACGTTCGAAGGGCGTGTCGGCATTGTCACCGGCGGCGCTACCGGCATTGGCAATGCGATCGCGCGCGAGGTGGCTCGTTTGGGCGGCCGCGTGATTCTGGCCAGCCGCAAGGAAGAAAACCTCGGCACCGCCGTCGAGCAGATTCGCTCGGAGACTGGCCGCGCCGATGCGGCGAGCTATCACGTGCTCGATGTCCGGGACGCTGATGCGGTCGAAGCGATGGCCGCGAAAGTGGAGAGCGACCACGGACGCATCGACCTCCTCGTCAACAACGCCGCGGGCAACTTCATCGTCCCCGCCGAACAGCTGTCCATCAACGGCTGGAACTCGGTCATCGGCATCGTGCTGAACGGAACGTTCTACTGCTCCAGCGCCGTCGGCAAGCGGATGATTGCGAGCAAGAACGGCGGCGTGATGCTGAACGTCATCGCCAACTACGCGTGGACCGGCGGTTCGGGCGTCATTCATTCCGCCAGTGCGAAAGCGGGCGTGCTCGCGATGACGCGGACGCTGGCCGTGGAATGGGCGCGCCACAAGATTCGCGTGAACGCCATTGCGCCCGGTCCCGTCGATACGCCGGGTGCGGCGGTGCGGCTCTTCCCCGATCCGATGATCGTCGAGGGGATTCGCAAAACGATTCCGCTGCGCCGCTTCGCTACGCTCGAAGAAATCGCGAACGCCGCGACGTACTTGCTCAGCGATTACGCGGGCTACGTCACCGGCGAGAACTTCGTGATCGACGGCGGGCAGTGGCTCTCCGGCTCCGACTACTTCACGCGCATCAAGCAGATGATTCCGAAGCAGTAAGAGCTTTGGCGTGGCGCGGCGCAACGTTGCCCGCTGGCGAGGACGCGGTGTGTCATGCCGAGGACGGAGGACGTGCGGTTCCTCGCGAAAACATGGGGAATTTCGCGGCATTGCCGCTGCATCGGGGCTAACGCCCCAACGAAAAAGAACGCGGAGGTAGTGCCCCCCATGTCGTTGCGCCGGTTCATCGCTGTTGCTTCTCTCGCCGCTCTCCTTTCCCCTTTGAGTATCACCGCGCAGCAGATGCCGCAGCTTGGCGAGACGATGGAGGTCTCGATCGTCAACGTCGACGTCGTCGTCACCGACAAGAGCGGCAATCGCGTGCACGGCCTGACGAAGAACGACTTCGAGATTCTCGAAAACGGGAAGCGGCAGGCGATCTCCAACTTTTCCGAATACGCGTCGGGCGTGGAGCGTTCGGCGGCCGCTGCGGGCGGCGAAGGACAGGAAGCGCCACGCCGCCAGCCGCGCACCGTCGTGCTGTTCGTCGAGCGCATGCCGCTGCGGCCGCAGCAGGCGGACGCGTTCTTCGGCGCCATCCGCGAATTCCTGGAGAACGCCGCGCAGCCGGGCGATCGCGTGACGCTCGTCGATTGGAGTCCTGCCAACGCGGAGCACATCGAGCTCGCGGGCGACGTGGCCTCGATCGGCCCGCGGCTCGAGGAGCTGTCGAAGGCGGCGCAACAGCCGCAGCCCGACGCCGTGGAGAGCACACGGCAGGAGACGATTCGCCTCGTCCACGCAGAGGAGCGGGCGCAAAACCTCATGAGGCAGGGGTCGGCACACTCGGAGTTCGGCGGCCGCGGCGCAGGCAATGGCAACAAAAGGACCATGACCATCGCAAAGATGGAGGAGGCCATCGACGGCATGTCGCCGACGGTTCTGCCGATGCTGACCGCCTTCAACGAAATGCAGCGGCGCGTGCACGCCATAAACTCCACCATCGCTTCGATGGGTGCTGGCGAAGGACGCAAGATCCTGCTGCTGGCGACGCGCCGCTTCGGTGAAGTGGCGGGAGCCGAGTATGAGTACGTGACCGGCCGCACGCACCTGCAGAACGAAGTGCGCAATCAGTTCGGCACGGAGCGGCTGACGAAGTCGGTCATCGCGAACGCCAACGCCAACGGCGTCAGCATCTACCCGCTCTACGTGCCGGGGCTGGCCATCACGCTCAACGACACCAGCAACGAAGATCCGATGCCGTTCCCCGCGGAAAACTACGTTCTGCAAAACGAGAGCTCGAACCTCAATCGCGTCGCCGACCGAACCGGCGGAGTGGCCGCTTTCGCGGTGAAAGACATCGTGGCGCTGCTGCCGCAGATCAGCTCCGACGCCAGCGATTACTACTCGCTCGCGTATCGCGTGAACGAGAAGCGCGAAGACCGCGAGCGCAATCTCACGGTGCGCGTGAAGAATCCCGATCTGCATGTGCGCAGCCGCAGCGCGTTCGTCGAAAAGTCGGACGAGACGCGCATGCGCGATCGCATCACGGCGGCACTCTTCACCGAGCCGATCGATTCGGCGATCAAGCTGACGGCGCAAGCGGGCGCGCGGACGCAGAGCGGCAAGACGTCGGTCGTTCCGGTCGAAGTGCGCATCCCGATCATCGGCCTGACCGCCATTCCGCAGAACGGCAAGTACGTCGGCGCGTTCTCCGTTTACGTCGGCAGTGCGGCCGATCTCGATGAGGTTAGCGAGATCACGCACAAGACGCAGCCGTTCGAGTTCAAGGAAAGCGACCTGCAGAAAGCATCGGCCGGTTACTTCACGTACACCGTCGACGTGCAGGTCAATGCGAAAACGAAGACGGTTGCGGTCGGCGTGCTCGACGAAGTGTCGAAGGCGGTCGGCTTGGCGCGGCTCAACGTTGCCCGCTAGCGAGGACGCGGTGTGTCATGCCGAGGACGTGCGGTCTGCTGTTTTCCGCGAAAACATGGGGAATTTCGCGGCATTGCGGCTGCATCGAGAGTAACGCCCCAACGAAAGATAGAACGCGGAGGTAGTGCCCATGTCGTTGCGCCGGCTCACCGCAGTTGCCTCACTCGCCGCCCTCCTTTCTCCCGCAGGCATCACCGCGCAGCAAATGCCGCAGCTCGGCGAGACCATGGAAGTGTCGATCATCAACGTCGACGTCGTGGTCACCGACAAGCAGGGCAATCGCGTCCACGGCCTGACCAAAAACGACTTCGAGATTTACGAGCGCGGCAAAGCGCAGCCGATCTCGAACTTTGCCGAATACAGCTCCGGCGTGGAGCGCACCGCGGTCGCTGCGGATGGCGAAGGAACTGTGGCAGCGGCGCAGAACGCCAACGCGACGCAGCAACGGCAGCCGCGCACCGTGGTCGTCTTCCTCGAGAACATGCGCCTGCCGGCGTACGCCGCGAAAAAGTTCTTCGGCGCCATCGACACCTTCCTGGCGAACAACGTCGGTCCTGAGGATCGCGTGTCGCTGGTCTACTGGAATCCGTACACGGCCTCGCACATCGACTTCACGAGTAATGTCGAATCGATTGCGGTGGCGCTGCTCGGGATCGAGAAGATCTCCACCGGAGCGCGCCTCGACGACACCGACCAGGTGCGCTCGGAGATCGCGCAGCTGCAGGCTTTTGAAGAAGGCGTGCAGGCGAATCTTTCGAAATTGGGAGGAGAGGCATCGACGCCGAGCGGCACCACCGTCGCGGGCGGCTACAGCGACGGCACGAACATGAACGAAGGCACGTGGAGTCTGATGATGCCGATGACCATGTCGCTCGTCGAGATGAAGCGGCGCGTGCATGCGGTGAACTCCACCATCGCCACGATGGGCGCGGGCGAGGGCCGCAAGCTGTTGCTGCTGGCCACGCGCCGCTTCGGCAAAATCGCAGGAGCCGAGTATCAGTACCTCAGCGGCCAGACGAACGTTCCCAATGCGGTCCGTCAGCAGTACGACACGACCGATCTCGTGAAGACCGTCATCGCCAACGCCAACGCGAACGGCGTGAGCATCTATCCGCTCTTCACGCAGAAGTTCCTTTCGGAGTTGCCCGACGCCGAACACGACAGCGCAGCGCCGTTTGGTACGGACAGCTACACGCTGATGAACGAGCAGGCCAACCTCAATCTCGTCGCGCACCGCACCGGCGGCATGGCCGCGTATTCGGTGAAGGACATCGTCGAGCTGATGCCCGAGATCACCGCCGACGTGAACGACTACTACTCGCTTGCTTATCGAGTCACCGAGAAACGCGAAGACCGCGCGCGGCAGATCAGCGTAAAGGTGAAGAACCGCGATTACCGCGTGCGCAATCGCGAAACGTTCGTGGAGAAATCCGACGAGACGCGCATGAAGGATCGCCTCACCGCGGCACTCTTCACGGCCAACAACGAATCGCCGATCGCCATCGCCACGGACGTCGGCGAGCGGCAGAAGCGCGGCCGCGCCTACTCCATCCCGCTGACCATTCGCATCCCCATCAGCGCGCTGACGACCATTCCGCAGAGCAGCGGCAAGGAAGCGGGCGCGTTCACCGTGTATGTCGCGGGCGCAGCCGATCTCGATGAGCTGAGCAACTTCACGCGCAAGACGCAGCCGTTCGAGATCAAAGCGGGCGACGTGCAGAAAGCGCAGGCCGGCCACTTCACCTACACGCTGGACGTGCTGGTGAATGCGAAGACGCGCAACGTGGCGGTGGGCGTGCTGGACGAGATTTCGAAGTCGTACGGCGTGCAGCGCATCGACGTGGCGCGTGAGGCGCAGAACGCGCAGCGCTGACGTTTGAAGAAAACGTTGGAGCGGCGGGCG
>DASSMK010000307.1:0-7007 GCA_035688915.1 Thermoanaerobaculia bacterium | reverse complement strand
CGTTGCTCCTCTGCGACTCGGAGACTCGACGACTCGACGACTTCACTCCCACCGCCGCACGTCCTCCCACGCCGCCGGCGCCGCGAAGAGGTAACCCTGCCCCTGTTCGATGCCGAGGTCGTAGCAGACCTGCAGCTGCTCCTCGGTCTCGATCGCTTCCGCGATCGTCTTCGCGCCGATCGTCTCCGCGCAGCGCGCCACGAGATCGACCAGCCGCCTGCGGATCGGATCGCGCTCCACGCCCTGGAACAGTCCGTGTCCCACCTTCAGGTAATCGGGCTGCAGCTCGGCGATCGCTTCGAGCGTGGCGTAGCCGGAGCCGCAATCGTCGATGGCGATCTTGAATCCCATCTGCTTGAGGTCGTGCAGCGTGCGGCGGAACGTGCGGTAATCGCGGATCGCGCTGCGCTCCGTCACCTCGATCACCACGTTTTGCTGGCATTGCAGAAACGCGTCGAAGACCTCGGTGCCGCGGTACTGCAGCTGCTGGATGAAATGCGATTCGAGATTGAAGAACAGATACCCGCGCGAGCAAACCTCGGTCAGCGACGGCATGACGTTGTCGATGCAGAGCGCTTCCAGATCCCACACCAGATCGAAGTCGCGCGCCATCTCGAACATCACCTCGGGGCTCTCCAGCTCCGTGCCCGCCGGACCGCGCGACAGCGCTTCGTAGCCGATCACGTGACGCGTCTTCAGATTCACCACCGGCTGGTACACGGTCGTGATCAAACGATCGGTCACCGCGCGCAGCAGACGCTCGCGCATCAGATGGTAGTAACGCGTCTCGCGGCGGCTCGCGCCGTCCTTCGCTTCGCGCACGGCGTTGTAGAGGATGCGCGGCGCGAAGATCGGCTGCGGATGCGTGATCGAGCCACCCGCGAAGATCATGACTTCCTCCGCGATGGCCGGATCGATCGGCAACGCGCGCAGTGCGGCGCGCGCGGTGCGCTCCAGGTCGCGCGTGATCTGCGCCAGGTTTGCGCCAGTCGTGTGTCGCGAGAAAAAGTAAAAGTCGCTCGCGCCGGAGTGGCTCGTGCCGACGATGACGTCGTTGCCGAGGAGCGGCGAGACCATCACGCGGAGACCGCGGACGAATTCGCGGCGCAAGTCGTCGAAGCGATCCCACAGCTCGCGCTCGCCGACGCGGAAGAGCGGATCGATCTCGAGACAGAAGACCTGCAGCACTTCGCCGCCTTCGACGATGCGCCGTAGGTCATCCACCACCACCGCCAGCGTCGGCACCTCGGTCGTCGCGTCGTAGAAGACCTCGCGCAGACGCGCGATCTGCTCGGTGCGCAGCGTGAGCGTCCACCACATGTCGTCGCGGCCGGAGAGCATCTCGCTCACGATGCGGCGCAGCGTGTCGGGCTTGATGGGCTTGAGGAGATAGCGATCGGCGCCGAGGCGGAGCGAGCGTTCGCGATTGAGCGTGTCGGTGGAGCCGGTGAGCATCACCACCGGCACGTTCGCGCGCGAGGAGCTCGCGCGGATGTGGCGCAGCAGATCCCAGCCGGTGCCGTCGCCGTCGAGGCCGATGTCGACGATGGCCAGATCGGGCTTCTCTTCGTCCGCGGCCGCGATGGCGGCGGCAACGTTCGCGCGCCACACCACGCGGTAGCTCGTGTCGGGAAGCGCGGCGCGAATGAACGTGCCGACGTTCTCGTCATCGTCCAGAACCAGGATCACTGCTTCGTTTCCGCGCGCCATCCCGCACCGCCTTAATGGCTGTCAGTCTATGCTCTCCGGATGAAGTTCGAAACGCGCGCCATCCACGCCGGGATGCATGTCGACGAGAGCACCGGAGCCATCGCGCCGCCCATCCATCTTTCCACGACCTTCGAGAGAAATGCCGAGGGGCAGGAGTCGCATGGCTACGGATACATCCGTGAGGCGAATCCGACACAGACGCGGCTGGAAGAGGCGCTGGCGGCGATCGACGGCGGCGAGGGGGCGGTGGCGTTCGCGTCCGGCATGGCCGCCGTTGCGACGCTGCTGCAGGCATTGCCGCGCGGCGCGCACGTGCTTTTCCCGGATGACAGTTACTACGGCGTGCGCCGTCTGGCGGCCGACTTTTTCGCGACGTGGGGGCTCACGTACGACCTCGTGGCGATGGAGGATGCGGAGGCGGTGCGACGCGCGATTCGCGCGGAGACGCAACTGCTCTGGGCGGAAACGCCATCCAATCCGCTGATGAAGATCGTCGATCTCGACGCTCTGGCGGCGATTGCACGCGATGCAAAGGCGCGTTTCGTCGTCGACGGCACGTTCGCCACGCCGGCGCTCCAGCGTCCCATCGAACACGGCGCCGACATCGTTCTGCACTCCACCACCAAATACCTCGGCGGCCACACCGACGTGCAGGGCGGCTCGCTCGCCTTCGCGCGGAAAGACGATCTGCACGACGCGGTGCTGCACGTGCGTCATCTCCTCGGCGCGGTGGCGTCGCCGTTCAATTCGTGGCTGGTGCTGCGCGGCATTCGCTCGCTTGCGGCGCGCATGCGCGTGCACAGCGAGAACGCGATGCAGATCGCTGCGTTTCTGCAGCAGCACGAGCGCGTGGAGCAGGTGTTCTATCCCGCACTGCCGTCGCATGCGCGGCACGACGTGGCCGCGCGGCAGATGTCGGCGTTCGGCGGCATGCTCTCGTTTCTCGTTCGCGGCGGCGCGCAGGAAGCGCTGGCCGTCGCAGCGAAGACGAAGCTGTTCGTGCGCGCCACATCGCTGGGCGGCGTGGAGAGTCTGATCGAGCATCGCAACACGAGCGAAGGAGCGGGCTCGACGACGGCCGTGAATCTGCTGCGCGTTTCCGTCGGTCTCGAACACGCCTCGGATCTCATCGAAGATCTGCAGCAGGCGCTGGCCCTGTAGCGCACTGCCTGCCGAATTCTCGCGCGACGCCGGCGGGCGAGGGCGCCCGCCGCTCCAACCGTTAGCGCGTTAGAATCCACGCCGCCATGTCGAAGAACTTCGAGATTGCATGTCCCTGCTGCGAGGCCACCATCGTCATCGACCGCATTTCCGGCGAAGTGCTGTTGCACAAGGCGAAGGAGCGGCCGGCCGGAGCGGGCTCGCTCGAATCGATGGTGGCAGGTCTCGAAGCGCAGAAGAGTGAGGCCGCGAAGCGTTTCGACAGGCAGCTGGAAAGTCAGAAAGACCGCGCGCGCATCCTCGAAGAGAAATTCAAAGAAGCGATGCAGCGCGCCGAAAAAGACGACACGAAATTTGTGAATCCGTTCGACCTCGACTGATGGCCAAAGTTCTTCCGCAACACTTCGATCCCGACGCCGCCGCTCCCGCCGACAGCGGCATGTACGGCCTGCCGTTCGCTCCCGAAGATTCGCGCGTGGTCGTCGTTCCGGTTCCGTTCGAAGCGACGACTTCGTACGGCGGCGGCACGTCCGAAGGGCCGGCCGCTGTCTTCGAAGCCTCGAAGCAGGTCGATCTCCACGATCACGAAACCGGACGTCCGTACGCTGCCGGCATCGCCATGCTCGACATCCCGAAGAAGGTGGCGCGCTGGAACGCGGCCGCGAAAAAAATCGCGGCGACGGTGATCGAGAAGGGCGGTCCCGTCGATCGCAAGACGCGCGCGGCGGCGAAGGAAGTGAACGCGTACAGCGAGAAGATGAACGCGTGGGTGTACGACACCACGCGCGCGCTGCTGGACGAAGGGAAGATGCCGGTGATTCTCGGCGGCGATCATTCCGTTCCGTACGGCGCGATCCGCGCGTACGTGGAGAGGTTCCCCGGCATGGGCATTCTCCATCTCGACGCGCACGCCGATCTGCGCGACGCGTACGAGGGCTTCACCTGGTCGCACGCTTCGATCTTTCATAACGTGATGACGAAGCTCGAAGGCATCAGCACGCTCGTCCAAGTCGGCGTCCGCGACCTCGGCCAGGCCGAGAGTCACATGATCGAAAGCTCCTACGGCCGCATCGTCACGTTCTTCGATTCCGATCTCGCGACGCGCAAGGATGAAGGTGTGGCGTTCGCGACGATCGCGGACGACATCGTGAAGAACCTGCCGAACGACATTTACCTGTCGTGGGACATCGACGGTCTCGATCCGACGCTCTGCCCCGGAACCGGCACGCCCGTTCCGGGCGGCCTGTCATGGAACGAAGCAATCGCGCTGCTGCGCGCCATCAAACGCTCGGGCAAACGGATCGTCGGGCTCGATCTGTGCGAAGTGTCGCCGGGCGAGACGGAGTGGGACGCGAACGTCGGCGCGCGGCTGCTGTACAAGATGATCGGGTTTGCGCTGCTGACGCAGAGTTCAGCAGCGTAGCTCAATCATCTAGCTTCCCGTCTTCCAGCCGCACCCGCCGCCCTTCCAGCGCGGCGACGATACGCGGCACGTGCACGTGACACGTCTCCACGATCACGCTCACGCGACGCGGCGGTGTGCCGGCGACGGCAGTGCCCGCGAGATAAACACCGGGCACGTTCGTTTCCATCGTGTCGGTGTCGTGCACCGGCTCGCGCGAATCGCCGCGCAGAGCGACGCCGAGTTGATCGAAGAGCGTCGTGTCCTGGCGATAGCCGGTCATCAGAAGCACGAAATCGGCGGCGATTTCCTGGCCGTTGTCGAGCAGCACCGAACCGCCGCGGATTTCGACCGGCGACGTGCGCGGCAGGTACTTCACGCGGCCGTCGCGGATCATTCCCTCGATCTCCGGCAGCAGCCACCACTTCACGACGGCGGGATCGAACGCGTCGCCGCGATAGCTGAGCGTCACGTCCACCCCCGCGCGCTGCAGCCGCACCGCCGCTTCGACCGCGGAGTTACGTCCGCCGACGATCAGGAGGCGCTTGCCAAAGTACGTATGCGGATCGTGAAAGTAGTGGCTGACGTGCGGCAGCACTTCGCCGGGAATGCCGAGGAGACGCGGCGCGTGCATGGCGCCGACGGCGAGGACCAGCGCGTCGAATTCGTATTCATGCACGCCGTCCACGGCGCGCGTTTGCAGCGCGAAACGATGCTCGCCGAGGCGGCTGGCTCGTTCGACGCGCTCGTAGGTGTTGATGCGGAGATCGAACTGCTGCACGAGCGCACGCAGATAGGCGAGGTACTCCTCGCGCTTCGGCTTCTGCTGATCCGGCACCTGAATCGGCACGCCCGCGAGCGCGAGGCGATCGGCGCTCGAATGGAACAGCATCTCCAGCGGATACCAGGCGATGGTCGAACCGATCTGCGAGGCGTCGAACTGCGTGTAGTCGATGCCGGCCTGCTTCAGCGCGACGGCGAGCTCCAGGCCGATCGGCCCGGCGCCGACCACGGCCACCTTCACTGGCCGAGCTCGCGCAGCACGGCCGACTTCGTGTCGATCATGACGCGATGTTCGAGGCCGAGGAGGTCGGCGAGCTTGCGGACGAGATAGTGCTCGTAGTCAGTCAGCTTGCCGTCGCCGTACGCCATCCGCCACATCGTCTTCACGATGTCGATTCGCTCGTCGAGCGACGTGTTCTTGCGGATGTAGTTCGTCATCGCGAAGTAGTCGACGGTCTTCTTGCGAATCTCGTCGGCGGCCTGCATCAGCTCCGCGGCATCGGCGCGCGAGAGTTGAAAACGATCGGCCAGGAAGCTGCCGATGTCGCCGTCTTCGGCGGGAGTGAACTCGCCGTCTGCATGCGCGATCTCGAGCAGAATGGCGGCGGTGGCGAGGCGGAGCGGATCCTGCGGGTAGTGGGGCTGGACGTCAGACGCGCGACCGGTGAGACGGTCGAGAATGTTGGCGATGCTCACGTCCGGAGTGTAATGCGATTTCGGCGGCGCTTACTCCGCGCTCGCGCTCTGCTTCGCCGCCTCCACTGCCGTCGGCGCCGCGGTGGGGATGCGCCGGCCGCCGGCGAAGCGCTTGAGGTAGTAGGGCATGTCGATCCGGTCGACGACCACCTTGTGCTGGTGGCTGCCGGCGTGGACGAAGAGTCTCTCGCCGATGTAGATGCCGACGTGCGAGATGCCCTTCTTGTAGGTGTTCTGGAAGAAAACCAGATCTCCGGGACGAAGATCTTCGATGGCGACCGCGCAGCCGTGACGAAACTGCTCGGCCGCTGTGCGGGGAAGGATCACACCGGCCGCGCTGAAGACTTTCTTCACCAGTCCGGCGCAGTCGAAGCCTTTGGTTTCGCTCGTGCCGCCGAAGCGGTACTTGATGCCGAGCCACGACAACGCCTTGGCCACGACGCCGTCCGGCTCCGGCGCTTTCTGCTGCGCGGCGGGGGCTGGCTTGGCCGGTTCCGGCGGCTGCTGCGCGGCGAGCGGCGCTCCGAGGAGCGAGGCCGCGAGGAGCGCTGCCGGCATCAGGATGCGTAGCGGCTTCATCACTTCGGCCCGCGACTCTATCGCACATTCGGAATCGCGACCAAACCGCCGCCGTTGAGGGGAGGCGTATGCGCATCGACATTCAGCGACTCTCCAACGACGCTCACGTGTGGGTCTTCGGCATCTCGCCCGCGCTCGACGAAACGAAAAGCCGCATCCTGCTGCAGCAGGTGGACGCGTTTCTCGACAATTGGGCCGCGCACGGCGTCCCGATCACCGGCGCGCGCGAGCTGCTCTACGGCAGCTTCCTCGTCATCGCCGCGGATGAGCATCGCGAAAAGTCGGGCTGCTCGATCGATCGGATGTTCGGCACGCTCCGCAATCTCGAGCGCGAGCTGGGCGTGACGATCCTCGATTCGAATCGCATCTTCTTCCGCGACGGCGACGTGCGCGCGGTGGCACGCCACGAGTTCCCGCAACGCGGCACGCTCGACACTCCTGTCTTCGACACCACCGCCGAACGCCTCGGCGAAATCCGCAGCGGCTCGTGGGAGCGCCTGGCGCGCGACTCCTGGCATTCGCGGCTGTTGTAGGTTGATGACCGGGGGCCTCCGGCGGCTGGGGCCGCGGGCCCCAGACCCCGTTTGTTGGCCTAGCCTCCGCCGACAGTGTCGTGCGAGTTGGAAGTGAACTGTCGGCGGAGGCTAGGCCAACCAATGGGGTCCGGGGCCAATGG
>DASSMK010000306.1:0-5074 GCA_035688915.1 Thermoanaerobaculia bacterium | reverse complement strand
GTTCGTTGCATCCTGCGCAACGCCTTCGTATCCATACGACTTTGCGTAGAAGTTGGCGACGTCTTCGACCGTGGCGTCGGTGTCGTAGATGGCGGTCGGCGGCGGCTCCTCATTCGGCCGCAGCGTTTTATGCGCCCGCTTCGTCGCCTCGGTCAGCTGCCCGAGGTAACGCGAGCCGGGATAGACGACAAAGCTGAACGCTTCCGGCTCCGCGTACTCCTCTTCGCCGTGGCAGGCAATGAACAGCGCCGCTGTGGCGAGGAGCGCGAGCAGCAGAAGACGTGTCGATTTCGAGTGCAATGGAAAATCCTCCCAAGATGCGTCTGGCGCGCGGATTATACGGAGCGCGCGGCGGTGGCGTCGGCGGCGGTCATTTGCGCGATGCCGAGGTATTCGAGCAGGGTCTGGCCGGTGACGTCGGCGAAGCGTTGGCCATACGAACGGATCGCGCCCGACGGCTCGTCGAGAAAGATACGTTCGACGCGGAAGAGCGGCACGAACATCGTGATCATCACGATGTCGAGCTCTTCATTGCGCGCGATCTGGTGAATCCAGTCTTCGAACGAATCGAGATTGATGGCGCGCATCGTCACGCCGGCCGGCGAGAGCGAGGAGAGCACGCCGAGGAACTTCTCCTTCGGATTCACCAGATTGACGATGACCAGCGCGTTCGGCGCGAACCCTTCAATCATGTTTCTCGCTCAGTTCAATCAGCACGCCGTTTCCAGCCGCCGGATGGAGAAACGCGACGCGACAACCGTGCGCGCCCGGCACCGGCGCTTTATTGATGAGACGAAATCCTTCGGCCTTGAGTCGCGCCAGATGCGCTTCGAGATCGTCGACGCGCAGGCAGATGTGATGAATCCCTTCTCCGCGCTTCTCAATGAATTTCGCGACGGTGGAGTCAGGCCCGGTCGGCTCGAGCAATTCGAGATTCGCATCGCCAATGGAGAGAAAGGCGGTTTTCACGCCTTGCGACGCGACGGTTTCGACATGCCCGATCTCGAGGCCGAGCGCTTTGTAGACATTGGCGGCATCGAGCGATTTCACGGCGATGCCGATGTGGTCGAGGGTTGGTTTGGTCATGGTGTGTTTGAGTCTCAAAGTCTCAGAGTCGTCGAGTCTCAGAGTAGTCCGCCGCGCGCTCGTCGCTCCTCTGAGACTCTGCGACTCGACGACTCTGCGACTCTATACCCCCGTCACGTCTGCTCCCCAAACATGCTTATGCAACTGCGTCTGCAGTCGCGCGGGCACGCGGTCGGCGAGCATCCATTCGGCGAGTGATTTCATGTTCATCGTGTTCCAGACGGGCGAGAAGAGAATCGTCCGTCCGGCGAGTTTTTTTTCTTCGATGATGCGCAGCGCCCAGTCGTAATCATGGCGATCGGCGATCACGAATTTCAGCTCGTCGTGCGCGCGCAGATGTTCGAGATTCGACCAGCGATTCTTTTCCGCTTCGCCGGAGCCGGGGCACTTCACGTCGAGAATCAGCTTCGCGCGCGGATCGACCGGCGTCGTATCGATCGAGCCCGACGTTTCGATCAGCACTTCGTAGCCTTCGTTGCAGAGGCGTTCGATCAGAGGAAACGCTTCGCTCTGCGCGAGCGGCTCGCCGCCGGTGATCTCGACGAGATTGCAGCCGTACGCGCGCACGCGATCCATCACTTCGTCCTGCGACATCTTCTCGCCGCCGGTGAATGTGTACGCCGAGTCGCACCACGTGCAGCGGAGGTTGCAGCCGGTCAGGCGGACGAACGTGCACGGGCGGCCGGCGTGCGTCGATTCGCCCTGGATGGAATGGAAGATTTCAGTGATGCGCATACGCCGTCGGATCAGGAACGCCCGCTTCCTCGAATCCCTTCCTGCGCAGGATGCAGGAGTCGCAGTGGCCGCAGGCGTGGCCTTGCGCGTCGGGGTCGTAGCAGGAGTGCGTGAGCGCGTAGTCGACGCCGAGCGCCACGCCGCGGCGGATGATCTCCGCCTTCGTCAGATCGATCAGCGGCGCCACGATGCGCGGCTCGCCGTGCTCGACGCCGCTGCGCGTTCCTTTCAGGATCACCTGCTGGAACGCGTCGACGAACTCCGGCCGGCAATCCGGATAACCGCTGAAATCGACGGCGTTCACGCCGAGCCAGATTTCCTGCGCTTCGCGTGCTTCTGCGAAGCCGAGGGCGAGTGCGAGAAAGATGGTGTTGCGCGCGGGGACGTAGGTGACGGGGATGCCCGGCGCACCGGCCGCGTCTTTCGGCACGTCGATGTCGCTCGTCAAAGCGCTTGCGCCGAAGACGCGCAGGTCGAGCGCGTGGATCACATGCTCGGCCACGCCGATCGCGCTTGCCACGTTTTGCGCCGCACGCAACTCGACCTGATGGCGCTGGCCGTACACGATCGACAGCGCGTGGCACTCGCGGCCTTGCGCGCGCGCCATGGCCAGAACGGTCGCGGAATCGAGGCCGCCGGAGAGCAGGATCACTGCTTTCATTCGGCGCGCAGTCTACAGCGCGACCGGCACTACAATCGCGCGCCATGACCTACTCCGTTTACGAGCTCCTCAACCGCAAGCGCCGCGGCGCGCCGCTCGATCCGCGCGAGATCGAGTTCCTCATCGAGGGCTACACGCGCGGCTCAATTCCCGACTACCAGATCTCGGCGCTGCTGATGGCGATCGCGATCAACGGCATGACGGCCGAGGAGATGGCGACGCTGACGCAGGCGATGCTGCGGTCGGGGGAGCAGTGGCACCTCCGCTCGTCGTACGACTTCATCGCGGACAAGCACTCCACCGGTGGCGTCGGCGACAAAGTGTCGCTCGTGCTCTCGCCGTGGGTCGCCGCCTGCGGCATCAAGATCGGCATGCTTTCCGGCCGCGGCCTCGGCCACACCGGCGGCACGCTCGACAAGCTCGAAGCGATCCCGGGATTCAATGCGCGGCTCTCGCGCGCGGAGTTCGAGCAGTGCGTCGCGGATGCAGGTTGCGTGATCTCGACGTCGACGGAAGGCATCGCACCGGCGGACAAGAAAATCTATGCGCTGCGCGATGTGACCGGCACCGTGGAGTCGCTGCCGCTGATCACCGCGTCGATCATGTCGAAGAAGCTGGCCATGGGGGCGTCGGCGCTGATCCTCGACGTAAAGACCGGCAGCGGCGCGTTCATGCGGCACTACCAGGACTCGAAAGCACTGGCGCAGAGCCTCATCGCCGCGGCGGCGGGCTCGGGAACGAAAGTCGAGGCGCTGATCACGGACATGGACAAGCCGCTCGGCATCGCGGCCGGCAACGCGAACGAGATCGTCGAGACGATCGAAGTGCTGAAAGGCAACGGTCCGGATGACGTGCTGGAAGTGACGCGCGCACAGGCGGAGCGGGTGCTGGTGATGTCGGGCCGCTTCAACGAGGAGTCGGCGCGACGCGAGCTGAATGAAGCGCTGAGCTCTGGGCGAGCGCTGGAGCAGACGCGCAAGTGGATCGCGGCGCAAGGCGGCAATCCGGACATCGTGGACGACTACTCGCTCCTCCCGCAGCCGACGACAACTATCGAAGTGAAAGCGCCGCAAAGCGGCTACATCACCGCCATGGATACCTACCAGGCGGGCATGTTCACCGTCGACCTCGGCGCCGGCCGCAAGAAGGCGGACGACACGATCGACTACGCCGCGGGCGTGATGTTCGACCGCCGCACCGGCGACGCAGTGAAAGCGGGTGATGTGATCGCGCGCATTCAGCTCGGCACCGGCCAGCGCGATGCGGACGAGCTGCGCAAACGGTTCCTGTCATTCGTGACGATCGGAGAGGAGCGGCCAGCGGAGCGGCCGTTGGTGCATGAGCATTTGACGTGAAAAAGCTGGCGTTCGAGTGGGATGAGGCGAAGGCTCGTGCGAACGAGCAGAAGCACGGTGTTTCGTTCGATGAGGCGAAGACGGTCTTCGGCGACATGCGGGCGTTGCACGACTACGATGGCCCGCATTCGTGGGACGAAGATCGCTTTATCATCATCGGAAGGTCGCAACGTCTGCGCGTGCTTTACGTTGTGTACGTGGAGCGGACCGAGATGACGATGCGCCTCGTCAGCGCCCGACGCGCGACGTTGCGCGAAAGACGAACGTATGAAGAAAAAAACGGTTGATGCCGAAGACGACCCGCTCGATCGCGAGATCGACTTCAGCAACGCGCGCCCGAATCCTTATTTCGTGGCGTTCCACGGTGCGAAGGTGATCCGGGTGCTCGAGCCGGAGTTGGCCGAGCTGTTTCCGGACAATGAGTCTGTAAACGACGCCCTCCGTACCGTCGCCGCGTCGAAGAAGAAAAAAGTCAGCGCGCGCCGCGCGGCACTACCCTCGGCTTCACGAGCCCCGCGAAGATCCACCAAACGCTAAACGAAAATCCGACGAACCTCAGTCCGGAGGGATCTGCGGGTTGCCGTTCTTCACGCCATTCAGCACGCCCAGCAGCGTTCCCTTCACGTTGGCGGGATCGCCGGGCGGCACACCGACGGCAGGCGGACCGGCCGCGTTGACGATCGCGATCCATCCGTCATTGTCCAGTTTCGTTGGGGTCGGCGCGGTGAGCCCGACCTTCTCGTACCAGGAAGCTACGTCGATGTGCTTGATCCGGTCAGACTGAGCACGGTGGGCGGCGAGGGCACGGTTCCGTTCGCGCCGTCGAACTCGTTCGTCAGGTCTGGTGTGCTCTTGGTCGGGTCGTTCGGATCGGTAAATTCGGCGCCGAGGTCCACGTCGGTGTCCGGACCGATGCTGATCTGCTTGTTTACTGCGAGCTTCTCTTTCCATGGAATGTACCGGTTTGCCTGGATGGCGGCCTGCGCGCCGTTGTCCGTCTCCATTCCGACCCACTCATTGCTGCCGTTCGCAAAGTTGTCTTCGGTGTTTCCTTTTCCCACCCGGAAGAGCAGATTGTTGTAGATGTGCGCTTGATTGCCCTCGGCCACTCGCGGGCTGCGCCGCCAGACGTCGATGAAAACGTTGTCAGCCACCGTGAAGCTCGCATTGCCGCCGGCACCATGCTCGGTGATGGTGATGTTGATCGCGCCGCGGTTCGCGAACGCGAACAGATTTC
>DASSMK010000305.1:0-11421 GCA_035688915.1 Thermoanaerobaculia bacterium | reverse complement strand
CCGCCGGCACGCGCGCAACGGCGGGCGAGGGCGCCCGCCGCTCCACTACTTCTTCAGGCTCGCCAGCACTTTGTCGCGGATCCGCTTCGCGTTTGCCACCGCCTCCGCTTCGTTCACCGTCAGCACTTCGCCGCGGCGCATCAGGATCTTGCCGTCGACGATGGTCGTGACGACGGCGCTGCCGGAGGCGGCGTAAACGATCGCCGATTCGACCGAGTAGACCGGCTGCACGCGCGGCTGCTGCAGATCGACGACGATTACGTCCGCGCGCTTGCCCGTTTCGAGTGTGCCGATCTTGTCGGCGAGGCCGAGGACGCGCGCGCCGCCGATGGTGGCCATGGAGAGTACGTCGCGCGCGCTGATCGCTTTCGGATCGTTGCGGAAGACTTTCTGCAGCCGCGCCGCAGACGCCATCTCTTCGACCATGTCGAGATTGTTGTTCGAGCCGGCGGGGCCGTCGGTGCCGAGGCCGAGCTCGAGATTCGCGCGCAGCATGGAGACGACAGGAGCGACGCCGGAGGCGAGCATCATATTGCTTTCGGGGCAATGCGCCACGCCCACTTTGCGCGTGCGGAACGTCTCGATGTCGGCGTCATTCAGCCAGACGCCGTGTGCCGCGACGACGTCGTCGCCGAGGAAGCCGATGCGGTCGAGATAGGCGGCGGGGGAGAGATTGTCGTGCGCTTTGGCGATCGTCTCCTGCTCGTTTTTCGTTTCGGAGACGTGAATGAGGATCGGGATCTTCAGCTCATTCGCCAGCGCGCGCACTTGCCGCAGATGACCTTCGCTGACGGTGTACGGCGCATGCGGTGCGGCGGCGGCGGTGATGAGCGAATCGCCGCGCCACTTCGCCGCGTACTCGCGCATGTACTGCAGCGCCGAGTCCCAAGTTTTGTTGTCGGGTGCGGGGAAGTCGATGAGTGTTTCGCCGAGCACGCCGCGCAGTCCTGCCGCTTTCGTTTCGCGCGCGATGTCGGACTCGAAGTAGTACATGTCGGCGAACGTGGTCGTGCCGGAGCGGATCATCTCCAGCGCCGCCAGGCGCGTGCCCCACTTCACGAAGTCGCGATCGACGTTCTTCGCTTCGGCGGGGAAGATGAAGTTCTGCAGCCAGTCCATCAGATCGCGATCGTCGGCGATGCCGCGGAACAGCGTCATCGGCACGTGCGTGTGCGCGTTCACGAAGCCGGGCAGCACGGCCATGCCGCGGGCGCGAACGGTGGTGCGTCCGCTGAATTTCGCGTCGATCTCGGCGGAAGGTCCGACCGCGACGATGACGCCTTTGTCGATGGCGACCGAGGCGTTCTCGAGGTTCGGTCCGGCCATGGTGAGCACGGTGCCGCCGGTGATGAGGATGTCCACCGTGCGCGCCTGCGCGGCGAGCGCGACGAGCGAGAGCGTGAGCGCGAGCAGAAGACGGCGTGTCATGAGCCGCAAAGTAGCACAGAGCTACAATGAGGCGATGCGCGTGCGTGAGCAGGCGACCTACGCCGATCTCCTGAAGGTGCCGGACACGATGGTGGCGGAGATCATCGAAGGGGAGTTGTATGCGTCGCCGCGGCCCGGATTGCCGCACGCCGATGCGACCACGGAGCTGACGTCGCGACTGCGCGTGACGTACGGACGGCGTGGCGGCCCGCCCGGCGGGTGGCACATCCTCTTCGAGCCGGAGCTGCATCTTGGCCGCGACATCCTGGTGCCGGACATTGCGGGATGGCGCGTCGAGCGCGTTCCTGCGCTGCCGCACACGGCTGCGATCGACATCGCGCCGGACTGGATCTGCGAAGTGGTGTCTCCATCGACGATGCGTGTCGACCGCGCGGTGAAGATGCCGATCTACGCGCGTCATGCCGTCCAATACGCGTGGCTCGTCGATCCAGAAGCGCAGACGCTGGAAGTACGACAGCTGACTGAAGACGGCAGATGGAGCGAGATCGGCGTCTACACCGCAGACGCCGTCGTTCGCGCCGTTCCCTTCGAAGAAGTCGAGATCGACCTCGCTTCGATCTGGGGTCCGCCGCCAGCCTGACGCGCACCTTCGCTATCCTGTCCGCGCATGTGTGGCATTGCCGGCATCCGCGACCTCCGCGGCGTCTCGCGTGACGAGCTGCGTCGCGATGCGCTGGCCATGTCCGCGTGCATTCAGCATCGCGGTCCGGATGACGACGGTTTGTTCGTCGAGGACGGTCTCGCACTCGCGTTTCGCCGGCTGGCCATCCTCGATCTGACGCCTGCCGGCGCGCAGCCGATGCATTCGTTGTCCGGCCGCTACACGCTCATCTTCAACGGCGAGATCTACAACTTCGAGCGGCTGCGTGCGCAACTGCCGCCGCGCGAGTGGCGCGGGCACTCCGATACGGAAGTGATGCTGGCGTGCTTCGACGAGTGGGGCGTGCGCGCGTCGGTGGAGCGCTTCATCGGCATGTTCGCGTTCGCGCTGTGGGATCGCGAGACGCGCGCGCTCTCACTCGTGCGCGATCGCTTCGGCGTGAAGCCGCTGCATTACGCGCTGCGCGATCAACGCCTCACCTTCGCCTCGGAATTGAAAGCGCTGCCGCACGACGGGATCGATGTAGAAGCGGCGGCGCTCTACGCGCGCTACGGCTACGTCCCGGCGCCCTGGACGATCTACGACGGCATTCGCAAACTCCCGCCGGGCTGCATTCTCACGTTCACCGATCGCATCGAGATCGAACGCTACTGGGATCCTGCCGCGCCCGTGTCTCCATTCGACGGCGATGAGCGTGCGGCCATCGATGCGCTGGAAGCGCTGCTCGATGATTCGGTACGCCTGCGCATGATCTCCGACGTGCCGCTCGGCGTTTTCCTCTCCGGCGGCATCGACTCCACGCTGGTCACCGCGCTGATGCAGCGAGCCGACTCCGCGCCGGTGAAGACGTTCACGATCGGCTTCGAAGACCGCCGCTTCGACGAAGCGGCCGACGCCCGCGCCCTCGCCCGGCACCTCGGCACACACCACACCGAACACTACGTCACCCCGCGCGAAGCGCTCGACGTCATCCCGCTGTTGCCTTCGATGTACGACGAACCGTTTGCCGATACGTCTGCCATCCCCACGTATCTCGTCTCGAAGCTCGCACGTCCGCACGTCACGGTTGCACTCTCCGGCGACGGCGGCGACGAACTGTTCGGCGGCTATCACCGCTACTTTCTCGGCCAGCGCACGCAAGCACGCGTGGCACGCGTGCCGCGTCCACTGCGCCGTCCGCTCGGCGCCGCGCTGCGTGCACTCCGCAGCACGCGCATGCGCGGACTCGCGAACGCGCTCGTGCAATCGCCGGAAGAGCTGTACGACACGCAGATGACGCACTTTGATGTGCGCGCGCCGCGTTTGCCGTCACCACCTGATCGCGGCGCAATCGAGACGATGATGTTGCTCGACACGCAACGCTACCTGCCCGACGACATCCTCACCAAAGTCGATCGCGCCAGCATGGCCGTGAGCTTGGAGACGCGCGAGCCGCTGCTCGATCATCGCCTCTACGCATTCGCCGCGTCGCTGCCGCTGTCGATGAAGATCCGCGACGGCGGCGGCAAGTGGATCCTGAAAGAAGTGCTGCGCCGTCTCGTGCCGCCCGCTCTCGTCGATCGCGAAAAATCAGGTTTCGGCTTGCCCGTCGGCGACTGGCTGCGCGGTCCGTTGCGCGATTGGAGCGAATCGCTGCTGCGCGATCACGAAGAGATCTTCGATCGCAAACTCGTGCAGTCGCTCTGGCGCGAGCATCTGGCGGGCCGCGATCATCAGCAGCTGCTTTGGACGGTGCTGATGTTTCAGCAGTGGAACAGTAGAATCGCCGCGCCATGACGCTCGACGAACAACTCGCATTCCTTGGCAAGGGCTCGGTCGATCTGATCGAGAAGGCCGATCTGAAGAACAAGCTGCAGCGCGGCAAGCCGCTCACCGTGAAAGCCGGCTTCGATCCCACCGCCCCCGACATTCACCTCGGCCACACCGTGCTCATTCGCAAAATGAAGCACTTCCAGCAGCTCGGGCACCGCGTCATCTTTCTGATCGGCGACTTCACCGGTTTGATCGGCGATCCCACCGGCAAGAAGGCGACGCGGCCCGCGCTGTCGAAGGAAGAAGTGCTGCAGAACGCCGAAACGTATAAGCAGCAGGTCTTCAAGATCCTCGATCCGGAAAAGACCGAGATCCGCTTCAACTCCGAATGGCTCGGTGCACTCGGCGCCGAAGGGATGATCCGCCTCGCCGCGAAATACACGCTGGCGCGCATCCTCGAGCGCGACGACTTTCGCAAGCGTTACGACAATCACCAACCCATCGCGCTGCACGAGCTGCTCTATCCGCTGTCGCAGGGCTACGACTCCGTCGCGCTCAAGGCGGACGTGGAGCTCGGCGGCACCGACCAGCTTTTCAATCTGCTCGTCGGCCGCGATCTGATGCGCGAGTACGGGCAGGAGCCGCAGGTCGTCATGACCATGCCGCTGCTCGAAGGTCTCGACGGCGTGGAGAAGATGTCGAAGTCGCTCGGCAACTACATCGGCATCAACGAAGAGCCGAGCCAGATCTTCGGCAAGGTGATGTCGATCTCCGATGAGCTGATGTGGAAGTACTACACGCTCTGCACCGATCTCACACCCGCGCAGATCGACGCGAAACGCTCCGAAAACCATCCGATGGACGCGAAGAAGGGCCTCGCCAAATCGATCATTGCGGACTTTCACAGCACCGAAGCCGCAGAAGCCGCGGACGCGGAATTCCGCCGCATCTTCAGCGAGCGTCAGGCGCCGACCGAGATCGAAGAGAAGACGCTGCCCGCGTCGCGCGATCCGCAGCTGCTCAGCAAAGTGATCGTGGCCGCAGGTCTCGCCGAGTCGAACAAAGACGCGCAGCGCCTGATCGCGCAAGGCGGCGTGCTCGTCGACGACGTGAAGGCGGTGGGCTCGATGCAGAGTCTCGACACCAGCGCCGGCAAGTCGTATCTGCTGAAGGTGGGGAAGCGGCGATTTGCGAAGGTGACGTTTGGGTGAGAGACGAGGCTCATGGGCTCATAGGCTCATGGGCTCATAGCAGCACGCGCCGCGCGAGTGCTACTGATCTTGCGATGTCATGAGGCTGGAAGCGCCACCGTGCAAGTAACGCTGCGTGCGCTGCTATGAGCCCATGAGCCCATGAGCCTATGAGCCAAAAGAAAAGGGCCGGCTTTCGCCGGCCCTTTCGCGGCTTACCGGAACTTGATCGGGATGACGAGGATCGTGCTGCTGCCGTTGGCGGTGGCGCGGACGCGCAGTTCGCCCATGCTCTCTTTGAGATCGCCCGCGGCCGCGAGCTGCACGGTGCCGTCGGGGAAGACCACCGCGCTGCCGTCGCTGGAGACCAGCTCGTACGTCACCGCTTCGCCGAACTCGCCGGTCGCGACGAGCTTGAAGAAGGACGGGTACAAAGAGGTGATCACTTCCACCGGTGCGTCGAGGACGCCGTCGCGATTGGCGTCGGTCAGTTCGATCGAGCCGTTCTCGTCGAGGTCGACGCCGTTGAAGTTGATGCGGATTTCTTCGCGGGTGCGGACGCTCGGGACGAACGTCGGATCGCCGGTCTGATTGTTGATCGAGCTGCCGTAGAAGATCGCTTTGCCTGCGCTCACGACCGCGTGCAGCGAATCATTGTCAGCGGCGGTACTGCCGAGGAGCGTGACGATGCCGTTGTTGTACTGCTGCTGTTCGCCGGCTTTGTACGTCACGTCTTTCGTCGCGGCCACGGTGCCGTCGGCGCGCACGAGCTGCCACTGCACGGTGGTCGCGGTGATCGCGTAGACGCCGAAGTTGTAGCGGTACTTCGCTGCGGACGACGGCGCGGCGAGATAGATGATATCGCCGGCGCTGGAGGCTTCCGTGACGTTCGTGGCCGGGATGTCCTGACCGAATTCGCCTTCCGCCGACGCATTGAACGTGCGCGAGCCGATGGCGATGCGGTTTGCGTCGCTGTCCGGCACTTCGATCGTCAGCGCGCCCGAGCCGCTCTGCAGGCCGAACGTGGTGCGCACGACGTCGGCGATCGACTTCGTCTGACGCGGCGCGAGCGTCACGGCGACCGGCGCCGAAGCGCTGTCGCCCTGGTGATAAACGATGGTGGTGGTGATGGCGCGCGAGCTCGTGTTGTGCAGCGTCAGCTCGCTCTGCCACTGGCTGTTGTTCGCGCCCGCGCCGGTGCCGGCCGCGGGAATGACGAATGTTGCGGCGCTCGCGGCGAACGGCAGCAACGCGATGGATGTAGCAAGGATGGTGTTCTTCAACTTCACTGTCATGCCTCCTGGAGATGTACTCCGCTTTCTTGGCCGGTGATACGGAGGCATGAAAAAGAATGTCTATATCGCATATTCGAAATCACGCACGAAATTGAATACAAAAAAGGCACACGCCAAGCGTGTGCCTTCGCGAAGGAGGGGAGAGCGGGCCCGCGCTCTCGTACGTCGGCTACAAGTACGGCCCATGCGCTCCGCGCGTCTATGCGCAGTGCGCGTTTCGCCTGCTCCACACGATCGAATCGTTCGGATAGACTGCGCCGCGCATGGCCATTCCTTTACTCGATCTAAAACAGCAGTACGCCTCGATCCGCGATGAAGCGATGCGGGTGACCGAGGAGATTTACGAATCGCAGATGTTCATTTTGGGGAAGCGCGTCGAAGAGTTCGAGCGCGACTTCGCCGCTTACTGTCAGACCAAATATGCCGTCGGCGTTTCGTCCGGCACTGACGCGCTGCTCGAAGCGCTGATGGTTCTCGGCATCGGACATGGCGACGAAGTCATCTCGCCGGCGTATTCGTTTTTCGCCACCGCCGGCGTCGTCTCGCGCACCGGCGCCACGCCGGTCTTCGTCGACATCGATCTCATCGACTACAACATCGATCCGGCGAAGATCGAAGAGCGCATCACGCCGCGCACAAAGGCCATCATCCCGGTGCACCTCTACGGGCAGTGTGCGCCGATGGACGAAATCATGGCCATCGCGCGGAAGCACAACCTTGCGGTGATCGAAGACGCGGCGCAGGCGGTCGGTTGCGAATACAACGGCAAGCGCGCCGGCTCGATCTCCGAAATCGGCTGTTTCTCCTTCTTCCCCTCCAAGAACCTCGGCGCCTTCGGCGATGCCGGTGCGATCACCGCGAGCGACGATCAGCTCGCGGAGCGCATCTTCGATTTCCGCATGCACGGCATGCGGCCGAAGTATTACCACCACTACGTCGGCGGCAACTTCCGCATCGACGCGCTGCAGGCGGCCATCCTCCACATCAAACTGAAGCACCTCGAAGCGTGGCATGAGGGACGCCGGCGCAACGCTGCGCTGTACAAGCAGTACTTCGCGGATGCGAATGTTGGCGACGCGATCGTGCTGCCGCAGGAACTGGAAGGACGGCGCCACATCTACAACCAGTACGTGATTCGCTTCACCGCCGGCGCGACGATGCGCGACAAGGTGATGGCGCATCTGAAATCTGCGGCGATCGGATGCGAGGTCTATTACCCGCTGACGCTTCCGCAGCAGCCGTGCTTCGCCGACCTTGCGGACGCGAAAATGACGTTTGAGAATTCGGAGCTCGCCGCCGCGTCCACGCTCGCCATCCCGGTCTTTCCGGAGCTGCGCGAAGAGCAGGTGGCAGAAGTCGTGCGAGAGATCGTGCGCGGCATGGCATCCTGACCGAGAGCTGCTGGCGGTCAGCCGCCGGCAGCCCGCATCCATGATTCCGCTGCGTCACACGCACCAGCTCGAGACCGTGCCGTACGTGAACCGTGCGCTGGTCGCGGCGAACGTCATCGTCTTCATCGCGCAGCTGATGCTCGGGCCGACCACCGAGCGGATCATTCAAACCTTCGGCTTCATCCCCGGACGCTTCGTGCATCCGGCGCTGTACGGCTACGCGCCATGGGAAGTGGCGATCACGCTCGTGGCCTCGCTCTTTCTGCACGGAGGTCTCGTCCACCTCATCGGCAATCTCATGTACCTCTGGGTCTTCGGCGGCGCGGTCGAAGATGCGCTGGGTCACGCGCGCTATCTGATCTTCTACATCGCGGCCGGCGCGATCGGCAGTCTCTCGCACACGCTGCTCTTTCCCGCCTCGCAAGTGCCCTCCATCGGCGCCTCCGGCAGCATCGCCGGCGTCCTCGGCGCCTTCCTCGTGTTGCGGCCGCACGCGCGGATCGTCACGCTTTTTCCGCTCGTCGTTTATTGGGCGATGGCGGAGATTCGCGCCGCGCTCTTTCTGCCGATCTGGTTCGGCATGCAGTTCTTCAACGGCTTCCTGGCGTTGCAGGCTGCGCGCGGCACGCAGGAAGTGGCGGGCATCGCCTGGTGGGCGCACGTGGGCGGATTCGTCTTCGGCGCGTTGTGCGCGATGCTCTACCGCAGCGGCCGAAAACGCGCAAGAATGCGCGCGTCATGACGGCCAGGCATGTGCTCATCACCGGCGGCGCTGGATTCATCGGCTCGAATCTCGCCGACGCCTTTCTCGCGCGCGATTGGCGCGTGAGCGTCATCGACAACTTCGTCACCGGCGAGCGGGCGAACGTCGATGCGCGCGTCGAATTGATCGAAGGCGATCTGCGCGATGCGAAGACACTCGACGTCATCGATCGATTGAAGCCGGACGTGATCAGCCATCAGGCGGCGCAGGTCGACGTACGCATCTCTGTCGCCGATCCCGCGGCGGATGCGGAGACGAACATCCTCGCCAGCATCCGCCTCCTGCAGAAAGCGAAAGAGGCCGGCGTGAGCCGGTTCGTTTTCGCTTCGAGCGGCGGCGCGATTTACGGCGAGCCGGTGATCGCGCCGCAGCCGGAGTCACATCCCGCCATGCCGCTCTCGCCGTACGGCTGCGCGAAGCTGACGGTCGAACACTACATGCACTACTTCCGCGAAGTGCAGCGTCTCAACACGATCGCGCTGCGGTACGCAAACGTCTACGGGCCGCGGCAGAGCGCGAAAGGGGAGGCGGGCGTCGTGGCGATTTTCGCGAATCGTCTGCTGCACGGCGAAGAGGTGACGATCAACGGCAGCGGCGAGCAGACGCGCGACTTCGTTTACGTCGGCGATGTCGTGGCCGCGAACGTGGCCGTGGCGGAGAACGCCGCGCTCGAAGGTCCGTTCAACGTCGGCACGGGCGTGGAGATCACGATCAACGAGCTGTCGTCGCGCATGGCCGCGATTGTCGGCGTGAGCAGCGAGGCGCAGCACGGGCCGGGCAAAGCGGGGGAGCAGATGCGCAGCGTCCTCGACGCGCGCAAGCTTCGCGAACTGGCGAAGCTCGGCGAACCCGTGGCGATCGACGACGGTCTGCGCAAGACGATCGACTGGTTCCGGCTACACACGCGGTGACGCGGCGCGTGCGCGATACTCGCCGATCATCATTTCGACGCCGCGCTCCAGCGAAATTTCCGGCTGCCAGCCGAGCGCCGCGATGCGCGAGATGTCGAGCAGCTTGCGCGGCGTGCCGTCGGGCATCGACGTGTCCCACTCGATCGTGCCGGTGAAGCCGCTCTTCTTCGCGATCAGCTCCGCCAGCTCGCGAATGGTGACGTCGGTGCCGGAGCCGACGTTCACGATCTCCGGCGAATCCCATTTCTCCGCGAGCAGCACGACGGCGCGCGCGAGATCGTCGACGTGCAGAAATTCGCGACGCGGCGTGCCGCTACCCCAAACCGTGACGTTCGCATCGCCGGCATCGACTGCATCGCTGAAGCGCTTCACCAGCGATGACAGTACGTGCGAGTAGCGCGGATCGAAGCTGTCGTTCGTCCCGTAGAGATTGCACGGCATCGGGCAGATCACGCGCAGTCCGTACTGGCGCTGATACGCCTGCGCCATGCGAATGCCGGCGATCTTGGCGATCGCGTACGGTTCGTTGGTCGGCTCGAGCGGACCGCTGAGCAGATACTCCTCGCGAATCGGTTGCGGGCAGGCGCGCGGGTAAATGCAGGAGCTGCCGAGGAAGACGAGATCGCGGACGCCGTGCACGTGGGATTCGTGGATGACCGCGTTCTGCACCGCGAGATTTTCGTAGATGAAATCGGCGGGGAAGGTGTTGTTCGCGTGAATACCGCCCACGCGCGCGGCGGCGAGGATCACCACGTGCGGCGTCGTTCGTTCGAGGAAGCGCGAGACGGCGGGTTGATCGCGCAGATCGAGCTCTTTGCGCGGCGCGGTGATCAGATTCGTGAAGCCGCGTCGCGTCAATTCACGAACGACCGCGGAGCCGACCATGCCGTTGTGACCCGCAACGAAGATGCGATCGCTCGCGGAGATCACTTCAACGCCTCGCGGCGCGCGAGCTCGAGATCGGAGTCGACCATCATGGCCACGAGCTCTTCGAAGGTCGTGCGCGGCGTCCAGCCCAGCTCTTCGCGCGCTCGCGTTGCATCGCCGAGCAGCAGATCGACTTCGGTCGGCCGGTAGTAATTCGGATCGACTTCGACGAGCACGCGGCCGTCTTTTGTGTCGATGCCTTGTTCGTCCTGCCCTTCGCCGCGCCATTCGAGCGTGATGCCGGCGCGCGCGAAGGCGAGCTCCGCGAAGTGGCGGACGGTGTGCGTCGTGCCGGTGGCGATGACGTAATCGCGCGGCTCGTTGTGCTGCAGCATCATCCACATTGCTTCGACGTAATCGCGCGCGTAGCCCCAGTCGCGCTTCGCGTTGAGATTGCCGAGGTAGAGGCGGTCTTGCAGGCCGTGGACGATGCGGCCGACGGCGCGCGTGATCTTGCGCGAAACGAACGTTTCGCCGCGACGCGGTGATTCGTGATTGAAGAGGATGCCGTTCACGGCGAAGAGGCCGTACGCCTCGCGATAGTTGACCGTGATCCAGTACGCGTAGACCTTCGCCACGCCGTACGGACTGCGCGGATAGAACGGCGTGGTCTCGCGTTGCGGCACTTCCTGCGCGAGTCCGAACATCTCGGACGACGATGCCTGATAGACGCGCGGCACGATGTCCACTTCGCGAATCGCTTCGAGCAGGCGCGTGGTACCGAGGGCATCGACCTCGCCGGTGTAATCGGGCGTGTCGAAGGAGACCTTCACGTGACTTTGGGCGCCGAGGTTGTAAATCTCGTCGGGCGCGACGACGCGAAGGACTCGGTTGAGCGACGTGGCGTCGGTGAGATCGCCGTAATGCAGGACGAGACGTCGGTTCTCGGCGTGCGGATCCTGGTAGACGTGATCGATGCGCGCGGTGTTGAAGGAAGAGGAGCGGCGGATGAGGCCGTGCACTTCGTAGCCTTGATCGAGCAGGAAGTCGACGAGGTACGAGCCGTCTTGTCCGGTCACGCCGGTGATGAGCGCTTTTTTGCGTGTCATGCGACCCGGGCGGAGGTTAGCACAGGGAAGAACGTTGGAGCGGCGGGCGCCCTCGCCCGCCGGGGAGAGAAAGAACGGCGGGCGAGGGCGCCC
>DASSMK010000304.1:0-13910 GCA_035688915.1 Thermoanaerobaculia bacterium | reverse complement strand
GCACGAGCTGCGAGTAGTCGATGTCGGCGTCGCCGTTGACGCCCTTGTCGTCCTTCCTCTGCTGCCTGCGCTCGGCCTTCATCTGCTGCTTTTCGCGCTTGGCCTGCTCGCGCTGCCGCTTCACTACCGATACCTGAGGTTTGGGCATTCTCAGTCCCTCCCAAGCAAAAAGGACAGGATCGCTCCTGTCCTTCTCACGTTACGTTCGTGTTGTCGGTTAGACGGGCACGACGTTCGCCGCCTGCAGGCCTTTCGGGCCGCTCACGACGTCGAACTCGACCGCCGCGCCTTCCGCGAGCGAGCGGAAGCCGCCACCCTGGATCGCCGAAAAGTGGACGAACACGTCGTCACCCTTCTCGGTCGTGATGAAGCCGAAACCCTTCGCGTCATTGAACCACTTGACATTACCGGATGTTCTCATTGATGAATCTCCTTTCCGTGCTGCCTTCGGAGATTCGAACTTGTTCATCCTCTCGGGTCGGCAAACCACTGATGTGCAACCACTCAACCCAAGGGGTGCCGTTTGAATTCCGACGACAGCCCGCGACTTCACTATTCGCAAGAAACCGGCCCGCGAACAGCCTTCCTCTTCGCGGATTTTCTTCGCCCCACGTAGGGTTTTTACTCACACAATCCGCCACCCCACGGGCCGGGGTCATCAGACAACCTAGAGAGGGACAATCCTTGATGAGCAGAAGGCTTCTGGCTGTTGCTGTAACCGTCTCTGCAGTTCTGACTTCGCAGGCATTCGCGGCCGATACCCCCGCGACCACCACGCCTGCCGCCAAAACCACCACCGCCGCCCCGACCGCCGCGCAGCGCTACGGCACCTGGGGTGTCGACCTCGAAGGGATGGATCGCACCGTCAAGCCGGGCGACGATTTCTTCAAGTACGTGAACGGCAAGTGGGCTGCCACGACGCAGATCCCGCCGGACCAGACGCGCTACGGCGCGTTCAACATCCTCCGCGATTTGTCCGAGGCGCGCGTGCGCGGGATCGTCGAGCAGTGGGCGGCCGACAAGAAGCTGAAGGCCGGCAGCGACGAAGCGAAGGTCGCGGCGTTCTACCGCACCTTCATGGATGAAGCGGCCATCGAGAAGCTCGACGCCAAGCCGCTCGAAGCACTCCTCGCGCCGGTGAAGAAAATCGCCACTCGCGATGACGTCGCGCGCACGATGGCGCAGTCGTTCCAGACCGGCGCCGGCAGCACGTTCGTCGTGCCGTTCGTCAGCGACGACGCCAAGAATCCCGAAAAGTACACCCTCTACTTCAGCCAGTCCGGCCTCGGCCTCCCCGATCGTGAGTACTACCTCCGCGACAACTTCAAGCCGCAGAAAGAGCGGTACCAAAAGTATGTCGCGGACATGCTCGGCCTGGCCGGTTGGGCCGAGCCGGAGAAGAACGCGGCAGACATCGTCGCGCTCGAAACGAAGATCGCCGAAGCGCATTGGACGCGCGCCGAAAGCCGCGACCGCGACAAGACCTACACGCCGATGACCGTGGCGGAGCTCGAGAAGACCGCGCCGGGCTTCCCGTGGGGTCTCTACTTCAAGGCTTCGGGCCTGGAGAAGGCGCCGGTTGCCGTCGTTCGTCAGAACACCGCCCTGCCGAAGCTCGCCAAGATCTTCGCGGAGACGCCGGTCTCCACGCTGCAGGCGTGGCAGGCTTTCCATGTCACTGATGACGCCGCGCCGCTGCTGTCGAAGCGTTTCGCGGACACGGCGTGGGAGTTCCGTTCGAAGTTCCTCAACGGCGCGCAGGAACAGCGTCCGCGCTGGAAGCGTGCCGTGGGCGGCGCCGAGGGCGTGATGGGCGAAGCGATCGGCCGCACGTATGTGGCCAGCTACTTCCCGCCGGAGTCGAAGGCGAAGATGGAGAAGCTCGTCTCCGATCTGCGCACCGCGATGAAGGGCCGCATCGAGAAGCTGGAGTGGATGGGGCCGGAGACGAAAGCGAAAGCGCTCGAGAAGCTCTCCAAGTTCGGCGTGAAGATCGGCTATCCGTCCAAGTGGCGCGACTACTCGAAGCTGGATGTGCGCGAGGGTGACCTTGTCGGCAACATCGCCCGCGCCGCGAAGTTTGATTGGGATTACAGCCTGAGCCGCCTCGGCAAGAAGGTGGATGATGAAGAGTGGGGCATGACGCCGCAGACGGTGAATGCTTACTACGCTTCGACGAAGAATGAGATCGTCTTCCCGGCCGCGATTCTGCAGCCGCCGTTCTTCGATCCGAATGCCGATCCGGCCGTGAACTACGGCGCGATCGGCGGCGTCATCGGCCACGAGATCACGCACGGTTTCGACGATCAGGGCCGCAAGTCCGACGGCGAAGGGATGCTGCGCGACTGGTGGTCGGCTGACGATGCGGCGAAGTTCGAAGCCCAGGCGGGCAAGCTGGGCGCGCAGTACGAAGGCTTCCAGCTGCCGCAGGCGAAAGACATCCACATCATCGGCAAGCAGACCATGGGCGAGAACATCGGCGATCTCGGCGGCGTGCTGATGGCGCTCGACGCGTACCGTATTTCGCTGAACGGCAAGCCGGCGCCCGTCATCGACGGATTCACCGGCGAGCAGCGCTTCTTCCTCGGCTGGGGCCAGGTATGGCGCACGCTCGTCCGCGATCAGGCGCTCGCGCAGCTGATCATGACGGACTCGCATTCGCCCGGCATGGTCCGCGCGTTCGCCCCGCTCCGCAACGTGGACGCGTGGTACGACGCCTTCGGCATCAAAGAAGGCGACGCGGAGTACGTGAAGCCGGAAGAGCGCGTGCGGATCTGGTAAGTACGCGTTTGCAGGAGATGTAAATCCGAGAGGGCAGCCGAAAGGCTGCCCTCTTTGTTTGTGCGTGGGAAAAATCACAGCACGTCCCTCTCACTCGGTACAGCCCGAAGGGAGAGACTCTATGACCGCGCGCGAATGTGCCTGGGCGACGTTGAAGTCATTCGGATGGAGCGCCGTGCTGTTGGGAACGAGCGTCGTGTTTTTCGCGGCGACGATGGGCTTGAACGGCCTGCGTGCTGTTGAGAAAAACGACGGTGCGATCAGCGCGCGCGGTCTCGTGACGGTGCTCAGCGGCGATCACAGCGACTGGTCGGCGCCGCTGTCTTACGCCGTCCTTCGTGCCTCACACGAGGTGAAGACGACGCACTTTGAGGCGTCTGACCCGCTGTACCGCGCGGTCGTACGCGTGCTCCGCGCGAAGCAAAAGAGCTGGACGTCGGCCGATGTCACCGCCTGGATCAATGGCCCGAGCGATCGCAACGCACTGATGGAGAAATTTCACGACGATGTCGCGGAGCTGGACCGGCGCGGTGAGGCGCTGCTCGCAAAGCCGTCGGCGAAGAATCGTGAACGCTTCGCCGACTACGTCTTGAAAAGGCAGATGGTGGAGGCAAAGTATCGGCGCGACCTCGTGCAGCAGGAGGCGCGCGTGGCCGTCCTCGATCCACAAATCCGCGACACGTTCAATCGCGCGGTGCTGCGCCTGGATGGATTCAGCCGCGCGGCGCGCACGCACACGTCGTTGTTCGACCGGCTCTCGTCGAGCTTCGTGGACGAAGCGACTCCGCTCTTTCCGGCGTATGAGATTTTCTGGTACGCCTGCCTGACCATCGCCGTGCTCGCGCTGGCTGGTTTTTTGTTCAGGACCGTCGTGCGCATCCTGCCGGTGAATGCCGAGCCGCAGTTGCAGGAACGGATTCAGGAGATCGTGAAGCGCCCGCCGCCGTCGTCGTTTGGCGCGAATGCCGGACGCGCCGCGATCGGTCTCGCCGCGCTTGGCCTCAGCGCCGCCGCGACGATCCCGCCGGCAACCGCCGTCGCGGAGGATCCGTGGCACATGCCGGTGACGGCGTTCTCGATGTTCTCGCCTGCGACGGCTCCGTCGGTCGCTCAGCGCGGAACGGATGGCGCGGCCGGTGCGACCGGCGCAACCGGTGCCACGGGAAACGTGCAGGTCGAGCTCGATCTCTCCCATCTCCCGGAGTTCAGCCATCCCGTGACGATCACGAACGCGAAGGTCGACGTCAGTGCGCCCGAAGAATGGACTCAACGGATCGTCGGCCAGATGGACGAGAAATTCAAACGCGAGCACGACGCCGTGGCGGAGCGCTTTCAGGACGTCGACGAGCGCGTGGACGACGTGAAGAGCAGCGTGGGCGATGCCGCGGGATCGATCGTACACCTCGATCAGCGGCAGGACTCGCAACAGTGGAAGATGGTCGACCTCGTGCGCACCGCCAATGGACTGCGCGCCGAATCCGCTGAATACGAAGCCGCCGACCAGGATGCAATCGAACAAGAGCGGATCTGGGACAGCCGCCCTTGGTGGCGAGCGTTCCGCTCGCTGTATCAGGCCGGACCCGTTTCGAAACGCGTGCTGAGCGCGGAGTTCTCCGACCGTCCGGTGATCGCCGAGGCGATCAAGACGATGCCCGAGAAGATGATGACGTCAGGCGACTTCCGGAAAGAGTTGCTCGATCGCATCGGCAACCAGGCTTCGCTCGAGAAGAACGACTACCGCTTCATTTTGAAGATCTGCCGTGTGGAGAGGTGAAGCATGACGACCGAAACCATGTTCGACTCCCCGCCTCCTCTTTCTTTCTGGAAACGCTTCATCCGGTCCGCGACGAGAGAAGCCGCGAACGAGCGGCGAAACGATCCGGCGCGGCTGGCCGCCGTCATCGCCAACCGGCGCCGTGTGGCGGATTTGCTCGAAAGCGTAGCGGCGGCGTTGCTGGCGTGCGACGCGTTGCTGATCATGAAGGGGACGTGCTCCCCCTGGGTGACGTGGCTTGGCTTACCGGCGCTCGCCGTCGCAGTCCTCGGCGACGCCTGGTTTTCACGGTATGTCGGCGAATTGCTGCAGAGACGTGCGGACAGCAACCGCGCGGAAGCGGAGGCCGGCGCGCGCTCGGCTCTCGCCACGGCCGAAGTCGTGCTGTCGCGGCAGCGACTGATGACGTTCCGCCAGCGCTGTCCGGGCGCCGATGTGGCAAGCGCGCTTCTCGCCATGATCCGGAGGCAAAACATGGATCCCGCGATGATGCCCGGCAGCGTCATGCTCAATGAGCTCGATCTCCGCCTCGGCATGAAGCGGACGAACGAGGTGCTGCCGGAAATCGCCGCGTCCTTCGTCTACGAAGCGTCCGGCGGCTAGATCCCGAACGCGCTACACTTCCACCTCTCCCCCCAAAAAAAGCGAGAGTTGGAGGTTCTGTGCGTCGCTCCCTTTGCGTCCTCGCGCTTTGCGCGGCTGTCTCCGTTCCTGCATTCGCTCAGACGACGGCGGGGTCCGTCGGCGAATATCCGATCAACTATCCGAACGTCGCCGATGAGACGACCGGCATGTGCCATCCGAAGCCGGGCGGGTCGACGCACGAGATCACGTTCCGGCCCGGCAACACGACGCTCTGGATCACCGGGCAGAATTACGATCAAGTCGTGCAGGTCGCGGAGTCGGGCGCCATGGCGTTTCATCGCATGCCCACCGGCAGCGGACCGCATGGTATCCAGTTCGATGCGGCTGGACGGCTTTGGGTGACGCTCGAGAAAACCGGGCAGATCGTGCGGCTCGATGCGAACGGCACGATCATGCAGACCATCGACGTCAATCTGGCCTGTGCCACTTGCGCGGCCGGACAGAAGCTCAATCCAAAGCCGCATGGACTGGCGATCGGCGCGGACGGCGCGACGCTCTGGTTCACCGGCAAGGCCACCGGCACCGTCGGGCGCGTCGCGCCCGACGGCACGATCACGACGTACGTGCTGCCCACCGTCGGCAGCGTTCCGATTTACGTCTCCGCCGGTAAAGGCGGCACGATGTGGGTGACGGAGCTGGTCGGCAACGCCATCGCGCGCATCGACCCGAACGGCGTCGTCACCGAATCGCCGATTCCGACGAACAACAGCCGCCCCATCGCCATCGTGCCGCAGCCGGACGACAGCGGCGTGATGTGGTTCACCGAAGAAGCAGGCAATCGCGTGGCGAGCATTACGCCGGACGGGAAGATCGTCGAATACCCGCTTCCCCTCTCGCAATCCAACGTCATCCTCGCCGGCCTCGGCTTCGACAAGAACGGCAACCTCTGGGTGCAGCAGTACGTCGACCAGAACAATCCCACGCCGGCGAATCCGAGTCCGTCGGGCGGCGACTACATCATCCGCATCGACAAATCGATCACGCAGGCGAAGGGCGGCGACATCTCGAAAGTGCCGATCGCCTACTTCAAAGTGCCGAGCGTGCAGACGATCATGCACCGCGTCATTGAGGGTCCGGACGGAAACATCTGGTTCACGGAGCTGGGCACGAACCGCGTGGGTAAATTGACCATTACGCAATGAAAGGGACCCGGCGCTGCGCCGGGCCCCTTCGCGCTCACAATGCTCATCGCGCGCGTTGCGTAATCGGAATCTCGTTGATGCGCCCGAAACGATCGCGCATCTGCAGTACCGCGCGCGCACTAGTCACCGAAGGCGTCTTCGCCAGCGGCTGCACCTGCACTCGCACCGCGATGTCATTGTCGGCGCAGGTGGGCGGGAAGAAGGTCTGGCCGTTCTCGAGGTACATGCCCGTATGCACGATGTACCACTCATTGACGAGCATCGTCTCCGCGCTGCCGGAGAAGAAAGCCGGCACGGGCTGACCGCCGTTCGTCATGCCGGCCGTCCACGTAATGTAATGACTCACACCGAGTTGCGGGCCGCTCCCCGGCGTGTTGCCGTTGCCCGCGTCATGCAGCCGGAACTGAATCGTGATCTGCGTAATCGTCGGCTGCACGGTGTGCAGGTAATCGATGTACGCCTGCATCTGCGTCTGCAACAGTGACGTCGGTTGAAACGCCAGTGTGTACGGAGCCGCAATGCCGCCGGTGCCCTGATACACCATCATCTGTTCGAGCGACGTCGTGTCGAACGGCGGGCAGCACGGATCGACCGCGCCACATTCTTCATCGAACATCACGAACGCGTTGTCGAGGTTCAAGTTGTCGTCCATCTGCACGACGAACGAATACGTGTTTCCGGCAACGAGCAGCAGTGAATTGCTGACGATCGTCCAGGGATCGGTGGCCGAATTGCCGCCCGGCAGGGTGACCGGCGTCGTGCTGGCGATGAGTGTGCCGGCGGCACCCTGACTGCCGTCATAGATGCCGATGCTGCCGCTGCCGTCCGAATCGACGCGCGTGGAGAACGCGCCGCCGAACGTCACTCGACTCGTGCAGCGCGGCGCAAAAACCTGATAGACCGAATTCGTTCCGACGATGTCGAGATAGTGCTGCGCAATGCCGCCACCGGGTGCGGACGCATCGGATTCAGGCCCGTCGTTTCCGGACGGACCGTACGAATAGCCGCCGGGGCCGTCGACCTGCACGACGTTCGCGTAGCCGGAGCCGTTGCCCAACACCCACGGCGCGATCGGGTAATGCAGATTGTTGCCGTTCGTCGCCGGCGGATTGAGCTCGAAGCCGCCGTTCACCAGCACGTTCGTCGCGGCCGATGCCGCCACGCTCACGAGCACCATCAACAGAAAAACCAAAGTGCGTTTCATGAAGCACCTCCTCATGCCCGGATAGTGAGCAGAGAGGCGCAAGCGTTTCGGTCAATCGTGGTGCGTCGCTATTGTGCGGCGGCGATTTGCGCGAGCAGCTCGTCGCGCCCGAACGGCTTGGTCAGCAGGTGGCAGCGCGCGTCGGGCAGATCGTCGGAGCTCAGCGGATCGGACATCAGAACGACATGCGCGAGCTCACCCGGCTGGTTCTGCGCGAGATAGGTGAGGACCGGGTCGCCTTTGATGGAGAGGCGCGGCGCGAGCAGGATCGCCGTGTATTGCGTCGTGCGCAACTTGGCGATCGCGCCTTCGGAGTCGACACAATCGCAGACGCAGTCGTTCCGCGAAAGCACTTCGGCGATCGCGTCACGGAGATCCGGATAGTCTTCGACCACGAGGATGGAACTGGACATTGGACGTTACGTAGCTAGACGTTCGTGGATGGCGCCGAATTCCGCGGCGGAAAACGGCGCAGGACGTTCTCGATGTCATTCACATCGGCCGGCTTCGTGATGTGCTCGTCGAAGCCCGATTCGATGGCGCGGCGCTTGTCTTCCGGCTGTCCGAAACCGCTGACGGCCACCAGCACGACGTCGCTGCCGAGCTGTTCGCGCGCCGCGCGCGCGACCTCGAATCCGTCCATGCCGGGCAGGCCAAGATCGACGAGCGCGAGGTCCGGCTTCTGCGAAATCAGCACGTGCAGACCTTCCTCGCCGTCGCCTGCGGTGACCACCTCGTGGCCGTGCCGCGCCAGCTTCAGCCGCAACAGATCGCGCACGTCCTGGTTGTCTTCGATGATGGCGATCTTGCGCGGCGGGATCTTTGCGTCGGCCGCCGCTCGCTTGTCGGTCTGCTGTTTCTGCCGCTGCGCCGTCATCTCCGCATCGGTCGCGAGCGGCAGCCGCAGCGTGAATTTGCTGCCTTTGCCGACGCCTTCGCTATGCGCTTCCACGCGGCCCTCGTGCAGTTGCATGAGGTTGCGCACGAGCGCGAGGCCGATGCCCATGCCGCCCTGCGCGCGGCCGATCGCATTTTCAGCCTGCGCAAACAGCTCGAAGATCGCGCCGATGCGATCCTTCGCGATGCCGACGCCGTCGTCCGTCACGCGAATGACCGCTTCGCCGTCCTCGTTCGCCAGCGCCAGCGCGACATGCCCTTCCGCCGGTGTGTACTTGATCGCGTTCGACAGCACGTTCGTGACGATCTGATCGAGCCGCACCGGATCGCCCTTCACCACCACCGGCTGCTCGCACCGCTCCAGACGGATCCCGACGCGTTGCTGCTCGGCCGACGGTTGCAATACGCGCATCGCCTCTTCCGCCACGTCGCGCAGATCGACCAGCTCCTGCTTCAACACGATCTTGCCCGCCGCAACGCGCGACAGATCGAGCAGGTCGTTGACCAGGCGCGTGAGATGCCGCGACTGCCGTTCGATGAGATCGGCGTGGTCGCCGTTCAGCTTCCCGTCCTCATCGCGCATTTGCGCGGCGAGCAAAATCGCGCCGAGCGGATTGCGCAGTTCGTGTCCGAGGACGGCGAGGAAACGATCGCGTTCATGAACGCGTTCTTCGAGCTCGCCCATCAGATCGCGAATGTCGTACTGCCGCTGCCGCGCGCGCAACGCCGATTGCGCCGCGCTGATCAGATTCTGGATGCGCACCGGCCGGTCGATGAGCGTGATGTTCGTCCGCCGCATCATCGGATCGAGCGGCCGCGGTTTCGCGCCGATCACCGCCGTGCCGGTGAGGATGACGATCGGGATCTCCGACCACGCCGGCTGCATCGCCAGCGTGCGATTCAGCACCTGCACTGATTCAGGATCGAGCGCTTCTTCCGTGAGGATGATTGCGCCCGCGCCGTCGCGCAGCCGTTCCGCCATCTCGCGCACGTCGCGGCAGGCGACGCCGCGCATTCCGTGCGCCGTCAATTGTCCGCACATCAGCTCCGCATCGCGCCCGATCGGCGCGACGATGAGGAGCAGTTCCGAACGATTGTCGTTGGTCAAGTCGCCTTCTCTTCCGAGCGCAGGGTCTTGTCGTACATCGGAACGCCGGTCAATACACCCCGATAGTTTTCAAGCGGCGCGCCGATATGGAGCCCTTCGCCGTCCATGCGCAGCGAACGGATGGCCGTTTCGTGAGGTCCGCTCCGTTTCTTCACCACCGACAGCGCCTTATGAATCCGCCCTTCGGCCTCGAAGTAACGAAGCAGAATGACACAGTCGGCGAGATAGCTGACGTCCACGGCCGACTGCATGGAGCCGAGCAGGCCGTGCTGCGCGAAGACGAGCAGCGTGGCCACCTCGTGCTGGCCAAGGAAGCTGAGCAGTTCGTGCAGATGGAGCAGCAGGAAGCGCTCTTCGGGCACCGCATTGAGATAGCCGTTCAGGCTGTCGATGACGATGACGCGCGTGCCGAGATCCTCGACCGCCTGCCGCACGAGATGCGTGAACTCGCCGGGCTGCAGCTGCGCCGGATCTACGCGCCGAAGAACGATGGTGCCGCTGTCGACGAATTCGCGGAGCGGCATGCCGAGGGAGGTGGAGCGGTTCATCACCGTCTTCAGACTCTCCTCGAAGAAGAACATCGCCACGCGTTCGCCGCGCTGTGCCGCCGCGATGGCGTATTGCGTCGACAGCGCCGATTTGCCCGCACCGGCCGGCCCCATGACCACCGTGCTCGTGCCGCGATCGACGCCGCCGCCGAGCATGTCGTCTAGCTTCGGCAGGCCGCTGGAGATGTGCTCCCGCTCGACCTCCGGCGGTTCTTCCGCCGCGGCCACCAGACGCGGAAAGACCGTCAGTCCGCCGGTGATGATGTTGAAGTCGTGATAGCCGTCTTTGAAGTTGAGGCCGCGCACTTTGATGAGCTGCAGGCGGCGGCGCGCAGCGCCGTAGAGCGGCGTGTAGCGCTCCAGCTCCAGCACGCCGTGCGGCACGCTCTGTAATTGAATATCCTGAAATTCGGAGGTGCGATCGTCGAGGCAAAGCACCGTCACGTTGCGGCCGGCGAAAAACTGCTTCAGCGCCAGGATCTGCTTGCGATAACGAAGGCCGCTCTGCGCGAGCAGGCGAATCTCGCTCAATGAATCGAGGACGACGCGCTGGGGCTTCACGCGATCCACCTCCACCAGCATCGATCGGATCGTCTCTCCCAGCTCCACCTCGGCCGGATAGAAGACGGTCGACTCTTCTTCCTGGAGCGCTTCTTCGCCGACCATCTGCTCGAAGACGTCCAACCCGTCGAGCGACCAGCCGTGCGATTTCGCTACAGCCAGTAGTTCATTTCGCGATTCGGAGAGAGTGATGTACAGCCCTTTCTCGCCGTGGCTCATCCCCTCCAGGAGGAACTGCAGGCCGAGCGTGGTCTTGCCGACGCCGGGGTCGCCCTGCACGAGGTAGACGCGATTGCGGGGGAAGCCGCCGAGGAGGATGGAGTCGAGGCCGGGGATGCCGGTCGCCGCTACGTTGTCACTGGCCATAGGGAACGATGCTACGCGGGGGCGGTGGGCGGCGACGGTAGGCGGTGACTGACGGTGAATTGCTTTCAAACCTCGCGCTCCGTTGGCCGTACGTCCATGCATGCACAGTCAACCGCGTGAGCTGAGCTGGGGCGCGTTCTTCGGCACACCCGAGCGCGTGCTGCGGACCGCTTCCTTTGAGTATGCCGATCGCATCGCACTCGTTCCCGATGCGCTCGTGCCGCGCCACACGCACGAGAACGCGCATTTCGTGCTGGTCGTGCGCGGCACTTACGTGACTGAGGCGCGGAACCGGCCGGGGAGTTGCGGGGAGGGGAGCGTCATCTTCAATCCGGCCGGGACGACGCATCGCGATCGGTTTCGCAGCGAACAGGGACGCTTCTTCGCGATTTCCGTGGATGCGGCGATTGCGGCGCGGATCGAAGCGGTGCACCCCGCGGCGGCCATGTTCACGGGCGAAGCGGGTGCGATCGCGGAGCGTGCGCGTCGCGAGTTGCATGGCGATGCGGCCTTCGCCGATTTGATTCTGGAAGGATTGGGACTGGAGCTGGCGGGTCGCGTGGCGCGATTGGCGGCGCATCGCGACCGGCAGCCGCCGCACTGGCTGCTCGAAGCTCGCGATTCGATTCACGATCGCTGCACGGCGAAGCTCGCCATGAGCGACGTCGCGGCGGTGGCGGGCGTGCATCCCATTCACCTCGCGCGCGCGTTCCGCCAGTACTTTGATTGCTCGCCCGGCGAGTATCTGCGCCGTTGCCGCATCGAAAGAGTGCGCGAACTGCTGCTGACGTCCGATGCGCCGCTGGCGGACGTGGCGCTGGAAGCGGGATTCGCAGACCAGAGCCAGCTCACGCATTCCTTCCGCCGCGCGTACGGCATCACGCCCGGCGCGTTCCGCCGCGGCAAAAACGTTTCGTCGGCACAAGAACGGCTCGACGCGATCTGCGAGTCTCGCGACTGACATGCGAATCACGACGATCGTCGCCGCACTTTTTCTTTTCACAATGAGCGCGCAGGCGCACGAGCTCGAAGGTCTCTGGCGCGCGAAGAAAATCTTTGGCCCCGAAGTGCGCGGAATGCTCGTCATTGAAAAAGAAGGTGAGGCGTGGCGCGCGGAGATCGCGGGACGCAGCGCGCCTGTGCGAGTGGAGAAAGACGCGGTCACGTTCGCGCTGGCGGATGATGAAGGCGAATTTCGCGGTCAGCTGCAAAGCGATCGCATCGTCGGACATTGGATCCAGCCTCGCGGCGTGACGGTCGGTTATCCGCACGCCATTCCGGTGACGCTGTTGCGGCAGCGCGCCAATCGCTGGCGCGGTGAGGTGTCGCCGCTCGAAGATTCGCTCACGCACTTTCTGCCGATTGTGGCGAAGCCGGACGGCACGCTCGCGCTCTACCTGCGCAATCCCGATCGCAACATCGGACGCTTCTTCGGATTGCAGCGCCTGACGGTCGAAGATTCGGCGGTGAAGGTGTACGGCGCGCGCGGCAATGCGCCGGAGCGGCTGATGGCCGACGGGCAGTGGGACGAGGAGAACGATCGCCTGTCGATCGATTTTCCGAACGGCGGCGGCTACTTTGACTTCCGGCGCGCCACGCCCGCCGACGAGCGCGTGTTTTATCCGCGCGGCAAATCGCCGGCGCCGTACGTCTATCGCAAGCCGCCGCTCGAAGACGACGGCTGGGCCGTGGCGAGCGCGGACGAGGTGGGATTGTCGCGCGCGGCGATTGCGAAATTCGCGGAGTTCCTGATCGCGACGCCGATCGATTCGCTGCACTCGCAGGAAGTGCATGCGCTGCTCATCGCGCGACACGGCAAGCTGGCGGTGGAGGAGTACTTTCACGGCTTCGATCGCGATTCATTGCACGACACGCGGTCGGCAGCGAAGGTTCTGGCGGACGTACTGGCCGGCGCGGCCATGCAGCACGGCGCGAAGCTGTCCGGCGCGACGCCCGTTTTCGCGACGATGGGCGCAGAAGGACCGCCGTCCATCACGCTCGCGCACCTGCTGTCGATGTCGTCCGGTCTCGATTGCGACGACTCGAATCCTGATTCAGCCGGTAATGAAGACCGCATGCAGGACGAGCATTCGCGCGACGATTGGACGGCTCTGACGCTCGCGTTGCCGCCGGTGCGTAAGCCCGGCGAGAAGGCGGTCTACTGCAGCATGAGCGCGAATCTCGCAGGAAACGTCGTGGCGAAAGTGACGCAGCGCTGGCTGCCGGATCTCTTTCGCGAAACGGTGGCCGATCCGCTGCAGATCCGCCATTACGCGCTCAATCTCGCGCCGTCCGGTCAGGCCTATATGGGCGGCGGCGCGCGTCTGACGGCGCGCGATTTTCTGAAGCTCGCGCAGCTGATGCTCGACGGCGGGAAATGGCACGGGAAGCAGGTCATTCCTGCGGCGTGGGTGAAGGAATCGCTTGAGCCGCGAATGGAAATGGCGGGCATCCGCTACGGCTACCTCTGGTGGCACATCTCCTATCCCTATGAAGGACGCAACGTGGAAGCATTCTTCGCGGGCGGCAACGGCGGGCAAATCTCGATGGCCATTCCGGAGCTGGACGTGGCGCTGGTGTTCTTCGGCGGCAATTACGGCGACGCGGTCGCGTTTGCGCCGCAACAAAAGTACGTACCGGAATTCATTCTGCCGGCGGCGAAGATTCCAGGTTCATAGGCTCACAGGCTCATAGGCTCATAGGCTCAGAGTGGATTTCTAGGCTGCTGCGTTGCGGTTGGCTGTAATGTGGGCCAAGGATCTGGTCGGTGAACTTCTTTCGGCGCGCTGCCGTCACAGCCTTTGCGTTCGCTACGCTCGCGCCGATCTCCATCGCCCGACCGGTGCACCTCACGCTCACACGCGCGGCTTCGGAGGCACCTTCA
>DASSMK010000303.1:0-10647 GCA_035688915.1 Thermoanaerobaculia bacterium | reverse complement strand
GGGGCTTGCCCCGCCGTAGCCTGAGCAACAACCCGGCGGGGCAAGCCCCGCCGCTCCAACGATCTTCTTGCCCGGGAGCCATATGAGCCAGATCAACTGTCTTCGCTGTAAGTCGCCGATCGACGCGCAGGCGGATCAATGTCCGCACTGCGGCGAGCGCGTGACGCTGTTCCAGCGCACGTACTCCACGCGCCTGCTCGACGGCAAATACCAGATCATCGATCGCCTCGGCGTCGGCGGGATGGGCGAGATCTTCAAGGTCCGCCACATCCACCTCAACGAGCTGCGCGTCATCAAGATCATGCGGCCCAATGTGGCCACCGACGATCAGGGCCTGCAGCGTTTCCTCCAGGAAGCGCGCACGTCCACGATGATCAAGCACAAGAACCTGGCCATGCTGTACGACTTCGCGCAGCTCGAAGACGGCTCGTACTACATGGTCTGGGAGTTCATCGACGGCACGAACATTCAGAAATGGATCGCGCAGAACGGACCGATCCCGCCGCGGCTCACGGTGGAGATCTCGATCCAGGCGCTGGCCGGTCTCGATCACCTCCACTCGATGGGTCTCATCCATCGCGACATCTCACCGGAAAACATCATGCTTTCGCAGGACCATCACGGAAAACTGGCCGTGAAGGTCATCGACTTCGGCATCGCCAAGCAGCTCGCGGAAGGCGAAGGCGGGCAGGGCCTCACGCAGACCGGCATGTTCCTCGGCAAGCTCAAATACGCCTCGCCCGAGCAGGCCGGCTTCCTCAAAGACAACGAGCATCTCGATCCGCGCAGCGATCTCTATTCATTCGGCATCGTGATGTACGAGATGCTGGCCGGCCGCGCGCCGTTCCAGGCCACGAATCCGCACGGCTACATCCTCAAGCACGTCACCGAAAAACCGGCACCCGTCATCGAAGTGAATCCGAGCGTCAAAGTGCCGGCGCAGCTCGAAGCGGTGATGATGAAATCGCTCGAGAAGAATCGCGACGCGCGCCACGCCACGGCGGCCGATTTCGCGCACGAGCTGGAAGCGATCCGCAACACCATCGCTCCCGATCAAAAGTACGGCCTCGGCGAACGGATGGTCACGCTCTCCGGCGCGCAGACGCTCGCCGATTTGAAGATGTCCGGCAGCACGGCGCCGTCGCCGACTCTCGGCGGCGCGCAGGCCACGCAGCAAACGTACGCCGGTTCGCAAGCGACACAGCAAACGTATGCGGGCGGCACGATGCCCGGCGCGCAGGCGAAGACGATGACCGGCGCGGCGGGCACGCGCACCGGAAGCGACGACGCCACGGTGATGGAGCGCGATCTCGTGTCGCGCACGATGCCCGGCGCGGCGCAGAAGAAAACGATCGGCAGCGACGAAGCCACGATCATGGAGCGACTCGATTCGCCGAGCGCCGCGCCGACGATGGTCGAAGCGAAGCTGCGTCCCGGCGACATGGCGGAAGCCGAAGCGACGGTCATGGAGCGGCTGCAGCCGCCGGCATCCGCGCCGAAGAAAAACGGCGCGGTGATCGGTGCGATCGCGGCAGTGGTCGTGATCGCGCTCGCGCTGGCCGGTTACTTCATGGTGCACAAGAAGGAGCCGCAAGCCGTGGCGACGACGACCGCCGCGCCGAGCGGCACCGAAGTCACCACCACCGGCGCGCCGAGCGTCGCACCGGTTCCCGCAGGCCAGGGCTTGCTGCTGCTCTCCGCATCGCCGTGGGGCGATCTCGAAAAGATCGTCTCCGCGAACGATCAGCATGAGATCGCGCTGACCGCGGAAGAACGCTCCACGCCCGCGCGCATCCCGCTCGATCCGGGCAAATACATCGTCACACTCAGCGGTCCCGTCGGAACGAAAACGATCGACGTGCAGATCGAAACCGGCAAGCGGACCCCGCACAACATCGACATGGGCAGCGTCGACTACGACGCCCTGGCCGACGAGGTGAGCAAACCATGACGCGCGCACGCACCTTCACACTCGCACTCACTCTGCTCGCACTGGCGAGCGTCGCCAACGCTTCGTGGTACGACGATTACGACGCCGGGCTTTCGGCCGCGCGCAAAGGGCAGTGGTCTGTCGTCGTGCAGAAAATGTCTTCCGCCATCAAAGGGCAGGCGAACGAGAACAACAAGGCGCGCACGTACGGCGCGATCTTCATCAACTATCACCCCTACTACTACCGCGGCGTCGGCAACCTGAACCTCGGCAATTTCGAAGCGGCCATCAGCGACTTCGAAAAAACGAGCGGTCCCGGCGAGCTCGATCTCGGTCCGATCGATTCGCTGATCGGCCGCGCGAAGTCGAAGCTCGAAGCGCAGAACACGCCCGCGCCGGAACCGGTGCAGCAGCGCCCCACGCCGCCGTCGCCCGTTCAGCAGCAACCGGTGATTCAGCAGCCGCCGGTGCAGCAGACGCCGGCCGCGCCGTCGATCGATCCGAGTCTGCGCCAGCGCGCGGTCGCGTCGATCAACACCGCCAAGCAGAAACTCTCCGCCGCGCAACAGCGTCGCGCGACCGGCACGCAGCAGTACACGCAAGCGATGTCGATGATCACCGACGCCGCGACGCGCAACGCCACCGCGCGATCGAACGACGATCTCAACGCCATCATCTCGATCGCGGAGAACGCCGCGGTGCTCGCTGATCTCGCCACACCGCCGAACACGCCGGCGCCGAGCGGTCCGACGCTCACGCCGCCGCCGCTCACGCGTCCGAACGCGGCCACGGACATCGTGCTGGCCGACTACAAGAGGCAGCTGCGCCGCGCGCTGGAGAAGTACTTCGCCGGCGAATTCGAAGACGCGTCGCGCGACTTTGAAGAGCTCTCGCGTAAGCTGCCGGACAACGGCTGGATCTGGGCTTTCCTCGGCGCGTCGCAGTATTCGCAGTACGCGTTCGAAGCAGACAGCAGCTACAAATCGCGCGCGCTCGCGTCATTCCGCAAAGCGAAGCAGCTGCGCTCGTGGAAAGGCGGCCTGCCGGAGAAGTACTTCTCGCGCCGCATCCGCCGCGCCTTCACCGAAGTGTAGCGGCGTCGCGAAACAAAAACTCGTCGCGATGACGGAGCGGCGGACATCGAGTCCGCCGCTCGTCCGTCGCTTTACATCGACGAGTTGTCGTTGCCCGACGAGCTGCCGTTCCCGCTTTCGTTGCCGCCATTGCCACTGTTCCCACCCGGGAGCAGCGACGACGCGGTTTCCTTGACGGTTTCGACGACGCGGCTGATCACGCTGCGCGCGCCCGAGCTGCTGCGGCCCGACGACTTCTTCGAGCCACCGCGCGAGGCCGATGCGGTGCGACCGGAGGTCCGGCCTCCGCCCGAAATGCCGCCCGACGAAGCCTTGCCGCCCTTGCGAGCAGCAGCTTTGCTCGGAGCGCTCGACGCCTTGCCGCCTTTGCGGCCGGCCGAGGAGCCGCCGCGCTTGGCGGACGATCCCGACGACGCTTTCTTCGAAGAAGCGCTCGAGCGGCTCGCAGAGCCTTTCGACGACTTCGAAGATTTAGAGGACGACGCTCCACCGCGCGAAGCTTTGCTGCCCTTGCGGCCGGCCGCGGCGCGATTGGCCGAGGAGGAGGCTTTCCTGGACGACGAAGCTTTCTTCGAAGAGGCGGAGGCCTTCTTCGAGGAAGAGGAGGAAGCCTTCTTCGACGACGAGCCCTTCGACGACTTCTTGCTGCCGCCGCTGCTCTTCTTCGAGGACGACCCTGACGACTTCTTGGTGGAGGATGACTTCTTCGATCCGCCCTTCGAGCCGCTGCTCTTGCTGGAGCCTGACGACTTCTTCGCGGAAGAACTCTTCTTTGCAGCCATGCGTGGTTTCTCCTTGTTCAAAAAAACGCTTCGGTTGGGGAGCCGTACTTTTTTTCGACCGGGAGATGGGGACTGCACATGCAACTCGGTGCACGAGTTGCACAAAAAACAATGTAGACGAACATGTCGCGATTGTCACGTGCGCTGCTGCGCTGGTCGTTGCCGCTGATCATCATCGTGTACGTCGCGATGGAAGCATTCGCGATGTATCTGTTCGTGATGAACCGGCGCATGTCGCGCGAGCTGCTGCATCGCGCGTGGCGCGAGCCGACCATCATCGTTTCCGCGGCGAACGGCAAACAGCGCGAAGTGGTGCGCGTGTACGGCGCCGATTGGCGCGTGACCACGCCGGTGCGCATGGAGACGCTGCCGAAGCACGTCGGCGACGCATTCATCGCCGCCGAAGACGTTCGCTTTCGCCACCACATCGGCATCGATCCCATCGGCATTCTGCGCGCGATCTTCCGCAACGTGCGTGCCCATGGCATCGCGCAAGGCGGCAGCACCATCGATCAGCAGATCGTGAAGCAACATCTGCTCACGCAGGAGCGCACCTGGCGCCGCAAGCTCGTCGAGATTCCGCTGGCGATGATCCTCGACGCGCGCCTCTCCAAAGACGAAGTGCTCGAGCTCTATCTCAACGACGTTTACCTCGGCCACTTCAACGGCGTCCCGGTCCTCGGCATCGACGAAGCGTCGCGTCTCTACTTCGACAAAACGCCGCGTGCGCTGCGCGTCGACGAAGCAGCGCTCCTCGCGTCGATGATCCGCGCGCCGAACCGCGACAATCCCGAAAAGCGCCCGGACATCGTGCGCGCGCGGCGCAACGCCATTCTGGCCGTGATGCGCGATCACCACTGGCTGAGCGATGCTGAATTTCGCGAAGCGTCCGCGCGCGAGCTCGATCTCACGCGCGGTTCGCTGCCCGAAACGCCGTATCCGTTCTATCTGCACGCGCTGCGCGCGGAGCTGGTGGAGCACGCCGGCGCGAACAAAGTGGTGGAAGGCGGACTGACCGTCGTCTGCGAAATGGATCCCGATGCGCAACGCGCGGCCGAGCGTGCCGCGCAACGCGCACCGGCGCGGATGGAAGCCGGACACTCGTGGATCCGGCAGCAGTCGCGCAAGTCGCCGCTGCAGGTGGCCATCCTTTCTGTCGATCCGCGCAACGGCGGCGTGCGCGCGCTCGTCGGCGGCAGCGACTATCGGACGTCGCCGTTCGATCGCACCACGAACATGCGACGCCAGCCGGGCAGCGCGTTCAAGACGTTTGCGTATCTCGCCGCGATTGCGTCGCGACGCGCGACCACCGCATCGCTGTTGCTCGACGCGCCGATCACGATTCAACTCAGCGGCGACGAAACATGGCAGCCGCAGAATTACGACGAAGGCTTTCGCGGCCGCGTGACGCTGCGCGAATCGTTCGAGATGTCGCTGAACGTGCCGACCGTGCGGCTCACGCAGGACATCGGCGTGCGGCGCGTGGCGTCGACTGCGGAGAAGTTCGGCTTCGAGCACATCGCCGCGATTCCCGCGCTGCCGCTCGGCGTGTCGGAAGTCTCCGTCCGCGAGCTCACCGCCGCCTACACCGCGTTCCCCAATCTCGGCGAACGCGTCGAGCCGTACCTCCTGCGCAGCGTGAAAAATCGCCGCGGCAAAACGCTGTACGAGCACAAGATCGAGAAGAAGCGCGTCGCGCCGGCTGATGCGACGTACGTGATTCACACGCTGCTGCGCGGCGTCGTGAAGCGTGGCACCGCGCGACGTTTGCGCAATTACGATCTGGCGTATGTGGCGGGCAAGACCGGCACGACGAACGATTACCGCGACGCTTGGTTTGTCGGCTACACACCGGACATGGTCACGACGGTGTGGACCGGCTTCGACAACGGCGCGCCGCTGCGGCTTTCCTCGGCGGAAGCCGCCATCCCGATCTGGGGCTCGTACATGAGCGCGATCCATCACGAGAGCGGCGAACCGAAGCCGCCGCACGGCGTGACGTTCCGGCAGATCGATCCGGAGACCGGAATGCTCTGGCGCGAAGGCTGCCCCGGCCCCATCCGCGAAGTCTTCCTCGACGGCACCGCCCCCACCCACGCCTGCCCGCGCGGCATCTTCGGCAAAGTCGTGCGCCGCGTCTTCTTCGACGACGAACACTTCGACGAACCGCCCGCCATCACCTTCGAGAAATTCAGAAAGTGGGCAAACGACGTCGATCGCAACCGCCAGGACGTGGAGCGCGGGCTGGATCGCTTGCGGCATTTGTTTGATTGAAGGATTGCGTCGCGGCTGTTCGCGATCTGTCTTGATCGCGCGCGCGTCAGCGATGCGAGACTGTTCGGCGTGAAGGCGATCGTGGCAGCTGTTCTGATGATGGCGACGTTCCTTCCGTCGTTGCGCGCGGCGGTGCAGCCAGCAGATTGCCCCGGCGAGTCGAAGGGCGGAGCGTCGTTTCAGATCGTGACGGAATCGGGATCGCCGGTAGTGGGCGCGCAGCTGTCGTTCACGGCGGACAATTGGGATTCAACATTGATCCAATGGTCGTCGCCGGGCGGCATGGTCGATGTGGAGTGTGTCGTTGCCGGCGAGGGCTATGACGTGACCATCTACGGTCGCGACACGGCGGTGCTTCAAGTCTCGGCGGACGCGTCGCCCCACCCGTTGCTGCGTCGCGTCATCCTCCCGCAGCTGCGCGGGCCGTCCATTCGCGTGATGCACGAAGGCTCGCCGGTGCCCCGCGCGAGGCTGCGGATCACCGGCGCCGATGGCAGCGTGCAGGACTGCACGAGCGATCGCGATGGATTCGTGCGCGCCCACGTTTCGTCCAAAGGCGACACGGAGATCGATGTGACCCTCGCGGGCTTCTTTCCGCAGCACGCGAGGTTCAGCGAAGAGCTCATGACGCGCGCGATCGTGTTCGATTTGTCCATGACTCCGGTGCGCTAGCGCTTCCGCGATCTTCCCAGTTCCCGATTCTCCGGATGCGCCGCCTGATGACACGCAGCACATAGCAGCCGCAGATTCGCGAAGCCGTGGCGGCCGCCGGCGGCGATGGGGATGACGTGATGCACGTGCGCGGCGACGACGCGCCAGCGGCCGTTGCGCAGGTCGATGCGTCCGGCGGGGAGTCCGCATGATTCGCAGCGGCCGGACGCGCGTTCGAAGACGAAGAGGCGGCGCCGTTCCCAGTCCGGCGGGTAACCGGGCCAGAGCCGCAGGAGCGGCTCGAGCAAAGATCGCCACAGCGCCGAACGCACCCGCGCGATTGTAGGTTTGCTATCGTTTCGCCCATGGGCTCCGTCGTCGTCGAGACGTTCATCCGCGCGCCGCGCGAAATCGTTTTTGATCTCGCGCGCGACGTGGAGGCGCATCGGCAGTCCTCGTCGTTTTCGCAGGAGCGTGTGGTGCCGCCGGGGCGGCTCACGGGGAAGCTCGAAGCGGGCGATCGCGTGACGTTCGAAGGGAAGCACTTTGGCATCCGGCAGCGCGCTACCGCGAAGATCACGCAGATGAAGCGGCCCGAGGTCTTCGAAGACATGCTCGTCGAGAGCGCGTTCACCTGGCTCCGTCACGTGCACGAATTCATCGAGCGCGATGGCGGCACGCTCATGATCGATCGCCTGGAGTGGCGCGCGCCTCTCGGCTTCCTCGGCCGCATCGCCGATCGCCTCTTCGTCGAGCGGCACATGCGCTGGTTCGTAGCCACGAAGCAGAACGCGCTGAAAACGCTGGCCGAGCAGGCGCAGCGCATTTGACAAGCTGCGTCGCGGCGCCCTACATTGAACGTCGCTGGAGTGATTTGGGGCCGCTTGCGACCAGCTTAAAAAACGCTAAATCGCCGCCGCAAACGAGATTTTTCTTTGTTGGCCCCACGTCATTTCCGGCGTGGGGCTTTGTTTTTTTAGCGACCAACTCAAATGCAGGATTTCATTCAAGCAATCGCCGACGAGCACGTCTACCTCTTCGATGGCGCGATGGGGACGATGCTCTATTCGAAGGGCGTCTTCATCAACCGCTGCTACGACGAGCTTAACGTCCGCAATCCCGAGATCGTGCTCGAAGTGCACCGGCAGTACGTGAAGTCGGGCGCCGAGATCATCGAGACGAACACGTACGGCGCGAACCGCACGAAACTGAGCAGCTTCGGCCTCGAAGAAGAGCTGCGCGAGATCAACCTGCGCGGTGCGCAACTCGCGCGTGAAGCAGCGGGTGATTCCGTTTACGTCGCCGGCGCGATCGGGCCGCTGGGCATCCGCATCGAGCCGTACGGACCGATGGCGCTCGACGAAGCGCGCGAGATTTTCCGCGAGCAGGTCGCCGCGCTGCGCGACGGCGGCGTCGATCTCTTCGTCTGCGAAACGTTCGCGAACGTCGCGGAGCTCGAGCAAGCCATTCTCGCCATCCGCGATGTCTGCAGTCTTCCCGTCATCGCGCAGATGACCATCGGTCCCGACGGCCGCACGGTTTACAACGACACGCCGCGCACGATCGCGCAGCGTCTCGATCGCGCCGGCGCCGACGTGATCGGCCTCAATTGCTCGGTCGGTCCCGATGTGATGCTCGACGCGATCGAAGAGATGGCGGCGGTGACGGCGAAGAAGATCGCCTGCCAGCCGAACGCCGGTCTGCCGCGCGACGTGAACGGCCGCCAGATGTACATGGCCTCGCCCGACTACTTTGGCAAATACGCGAAGCGGCTCATCCACAAAGGGGTGAAGTTTCTCGGCGGCTGCTGCGGCACGACGCCCGATCACATCAAAGTGATGGCCGATGCCGTGCGCCCGCTTTCGCCGCGCCGCGCGTTCGTCGTGGTCGAGAAAAACGGAGAAGGCGAAACGGCTGCGGGACGCGAGCCGACGCCGCTCGAAGCGCGCTCGCGCTGGGGACACAAACTCGCCACCGGCCAATTCGTGACGACCATCGAGATCACGCCGCCGAAGGGACCGAATCCCGAAGCGATGATCCAGTCGGTGCACTCGATCAAAGCGGCGGGCGTCGACGCGGTCAACGTTCCGGACGGTCCGCGCGCGCAGAATCGCATGGGCGCAATCGCCGTCTCCGTGCTGCTGCAGCAACGCGTCGGCATCGAGACCGTGCTTCATTACTGTTGCCGCGATCGCAATCTTCTCGGCATGCACTCCGATCTTCTCGGATGCGCCGCGCTCGGCTTGCGCAACCTGCTGCTGATCACCGGCGATCCTCCGAAGATGGGTCCGTATCCGGAAGCAACCGCGGTGTTCGACATCGATTCGATCGGCCTGACCAACATGGTCAGCCTCATGAACCGCGGCCTCGACCTCGGCAGCAACGCATTCGGCGAGCCGACCTGCTTCACGATCGGCGTGGGCGTGAATCCCGGCCATCTCGATCTCGAATACGAGCTGCGCCGCCTCGATTGGAAAGTGAAAGCGGGCGCGGAGTACGCGATCACGCAGCCGGTCTTCGACGTGCGGCAGCTCGAGCATTTTCTCGATCGCATCGCGCCGATGAAGTTGCCGGTCGTCGCGGGCATCTGGCCGCTGCTGTCGTATCGCAACGCGCAGTTCATGAACAACGAAGTGCCGGGCGTTTCGGTGCCGGACGACGTGATGGAACGGATGCGCATCGCCAGCGAGAAGAGCCGCGAGCACGCGCTGCGCGAAGGCGTGACCATCGCGCGCGAAACGCTGGAGCGCGTGCGCGACAAAGTGGCGGGTGTGCAGGTGAGCGCGCCGCTCGGACGCGTCGATCTCGCGCTGGAAGTGTTCGAGGGATTGGTGGAGAAGCGCGTTACGGCGTAGTGCGCGACGTCAAGCGGCTATCGCCGCTTCACCACCGCAATACTCACATCATCCTCGGCCGGCGCGCCGCCGATGAACATCCGCCATTCGCCCACCAGCGAATCGACGAGCGACTGCGCGCTTCCCTCCGGATGCCAGCTCGCGATCGTCTCCACGTACGCGTCGCCGAATTCGCGCTCGCCCGCATTGCGTGATTCGGTCAGACCATCCGAATGCAGCAGCAGGCGTTCGCCGACGTCGAGGTGGCCGCTCACCACTTCCCAACGCAGTCCTGCTTTGACGCCGAGGGGGTAGGCGCCGCGGCCAATGTGATCGACGACGCGGCCGGTCGTGTCGATCTTCAGGATCGGCGGATGACCGGACACTGTCGCTTCGAACGAACCGTCGGGCGAGAACAGCAGGTAGCAGCAGGAGAAGAATGAGCGCGAGCCGCCGGTGCGGCAGAGAATGCGATTGAGCGACGCGATGACCGGCTCCGGCGAGGGATCGAAATCGAGCTGTGTGCGAAATGCGGCGTGCGCGACGGCCATCACCAGACCTGCGGCCATGCCGTGTCCGGACGCGTCGCCGAAGAGCACCGCCAATCGACCATCGGGCAGCGTGACGAAGTCGTAGATGTCGCCGCCGACCGTGTTCGCGATGAGATTGAACGCCGCGAGCTCCCAATCGCGCGTGCCGGGCATCGCCTTCGGAATGAGGCTCGCCTGCAGGTCGCGCGCGAGCGCCAGCTCATCGCGGAACTTGATCTTGTCGATCAGTTCCATCGCCAGCAGCAGCACCATCATCACGAACGTCGCCGTCACTTCCACGAACGTCCAGAACGGCGGATGCCGCATGCGCGTGAAGAGCGAAGCGAGGCAGACGAAGAAGGCGATGAAGGAGAGAAGAAAAAGAACGCGGCGATGCGGCGCGAGGCGTTTGGCGAGGCCGAACAGCACGGCGTTCGCGGTGCGGAACCAGCGCCGGACGCGGCGCGGCTCGCCTTCGATCTGCGAGCGGTGATCGGCCATTAGCATCTTCCGCGTCTCCGGCCACTCCAGAGCGTAGAAGTTCGTCACGTC
>DASSMK010000302.1:0-3190 GCA_035688915.1 Thermoanaerobaculia bacterium | reverse complement strand
GACGACGGCGGGCGAGGGCGCCCGCCGCTCCAACGGTTACAGACCGCGCGCAGCGGCCTAATCCGCCAGCTTCTTCATCAGCTCATTGACCTGATCGTACACGTCCCGGACGGACGCTTCGACCGTAACCGCTGTGTAGTCAGGCACTTGGCCTTCGATGCGGATCATGTCGAGGATCTCGTCCGTGGCGAAGAGGATGTCAGCGAGCTTGTCGAGAACGCGCTCGGAGAGAGGCAGCTGGACCGTGGTCAGGGTCTCGTATTGCGTGGACTTATAGGTCACTCTGCCTAGGAGTGACTTATTGCCCGAAATCCCTACCCTCGGTTTTTGACTTTTGACACGAACCGGCCGGAAATGGGGATGACGAGCTTCTCCGCGGTGAGGAAATCGGAGAACTTGACCACCTTCACGTCGACGAGCCCGGCTGCTTTGCCGGCGCTCATGACGTCCGATTCGGTGATCGCCTCGATCCCTTTCGGCCGGATGACCCAGATGGCACCGGCGGCAGCGAGCGACTCGCGCAGCTTCGGCAGCCGCTCCAACTCTTCGCGCTTCGACGCGGCGAGAAAGATGACATCGCTCGCCGCGCGCACTCGCTTCGAGACGTCCGCGCCGCGCGCGCTGAGCTGCGCGACAAAGTCGTCGTCGAACGATCCGGCCAGCGAGATTTTCTGCTGCGCTTTCACGCCGAGCTTGTCGAGGACGCTCTTCGGATTGCGGATCTTCTCGGCCCACTTCGCGGCGGACGCCCCGACGTGCAGCCGCACGTCGCGATCGTTCCAGCGCAGCCGCAGCACACCGTTTTCAGCGACGACATCGCGCGCATCGCGAAACGGAATCTTCGCCCGCACCGCGCCGCGCACGATCAGCTCCTCGGTCTCGAGCAGAACCTTCGCTTCGCCGCGCTCGTCACCGATCTCGACGCGGCAGGTCGCTTCGTTACCCATGGCAGGCGATTAGCGTATCGTGACGCGCTCATTTCAACCAGCTGCTTTTCAGGAGACACGATGAACCGATTCAAGGCCGTTCTCGCGCTGGCGACGCTGCCGCTGCTCGCGGCGACGAACGACAGCATCCCGGCAAACGTGCAGGCGTCGTTCGATGCCTTCCGCCCCGACGCGGTGAAGGCGCACATCCGCTTCCTCTCCAGCGATCTGCTCGAAGGACGCGGCCCCGGCACGCGCGGCGATCAGCTCGCGCAGCAGTACATCGCCGCGCAATTCGAAGCGATGGGATTGCCGCCGAACGGCGACAACGGTACGTACTTTCAGAAGGTCTCGCTCCTCGGCATCGAGACCGCGGGCGACAAAACCTCGCTGTCATTCGAGAAGAGCGGCGCGCCGACGATCGGACCGCTGAAGTATCTCGATCAATTCGTCGGCGGCAATCAGACGCAGAATGAAGTGGAATCGCTCGATTCGGAGCTCGTCTTTGTTGGACACGGCGTCGTTGCGCCCGAGTACAAGTGGGACGATTACAAAGGTCTCGACACGCGCGGCAAGACGCTGGTGATGCTCGTCGACGATCCGCCGGCGAACGCGAAAGAGCCCGATCTCTTCAAGGGCCGCACGCGCACGTACTACGGCCGCTGGACGTACAAATACGAAACCGGCACCGCGAAGAATGCGCAGGCGGTGCTGCTGATTCACACCGACGCCAGCGCGGGCTACGGCTGGAAAGTGGTCCGCAATTCATGGTCCGGCGAGTCGTCGTACGTGAAGCGGAAGGAAGGCGATCCCGCGGTCCGCTTCGCCGGCTGGCTCACCGAATCCGCCGCGCGAGACCTCTTCCGCGCCGCCGGTCAGGATCTCGACGCGCTCACGCGCGCCGCCGCCTCCCGCAACTTCAAGCCCGTCTCCCTCGGCTACCGCATCAAGGGCACAGTGACGAGCAAGCTCCGTCCGTTCGATACAGCGAATGTCGTCGCCAGGCTGGAAGGCTCCGATCCGCAACTGAAGAACGAAGCCGTCCTCTACACCGCCCATCACGATCACCTCGGCATCGCCACCGCGGACGAGAAGGGCGACACGATCTACAACGGCGCCATCGACAACGCGTCCGGCGTGGCCACGGTGCTGGAGATCGCGCGCGTCTGGTCGCAGGCGCCACGTCCGCGCCGCAGCATCGTCTTCGCTGCGGTTGCAGCGGAAGAGCAAGGGCTGCTCGGCTCCGAGTTCTACGGCCAGCATCCAACCATTCCGGCCGGCAAGATCGCGCTCGGCATCAACCTCGATGCGTTGTACCTCTTCGGCAAAGTGAAAGACGTGGTGATGATCGGTTCGGAGAAGACGACGTTCTACCCGACCGTGCAGCGCATCGCGAACGCGATGGGCCTCACGATCACGCCGGATCAGGCGCCGGAGCAGGGCTCGTATTACCGCTCCGATCACTTCAGCTTTGCGAAGGCGGGCATCCCTTCGTTTTCGATCAAGCAGGGACACGACATCGTCGGCAAGCCGGAAGCGTGGGGCGTGGCGCAGGCCGCGGAGTATCGCGACAAGCGTTACCACCAGCCCAGCGACGAATTCGATCCGAATTGGGACTTCAGCGCGGCCGCGCAGATCGGCCAGCTGTCGTTCTGGCTCGGCAGCGAAGCCGCGAATCAGACCGAGCTGCCGAACTGGCCGCCCGGCGAAGAGTTCCGCGCGGCGCGCGACGCGTCACAGAAGCAGTAGCCAGCCGCCGATCGACGCCCACACGAGAAACGCGAAATTCATGACCGTGAGCCGCGTGAAAAAGCGCGGCTCGCGGTTGGATTCGCGGACGTAGATGCGCCAGCCGAGGAGGTTGGCGAGGGAGGCGATGATGGTGCCGCAGCCGCCGGCGTTGACGCCGTAGAGCAGCGCGCGCCAATCGCCGTGCGCGAACGGCGTGAGCAGCACCGTGGCCGGCACGTTCGAGATGAACTGCGACAGCACGATCGACGTCGCGTAGACGTTCGTCTGAAACGGCAGCGCGAACGAGCGCAATCCTTCGACGACGATGAAGGCGAAGAAGAAGAGCGGGATGATCGAAAAGTCGATCGCCAACATGCGGCGGCGCAGAAAGAGCACGCCGCAAATGAGCGCCGCCAGCGCCGCGGGCCACGCGTGAATCACGCGCGCCACTTCGAGCAGCACGAGCAGAAAACAGATTGCGCCAGCGATAGCGAGTGACCGTTGGAGCGGCGGGCGCCCTCGCCCGCCGAGAT
>DASSMK010000301.1:0-5651 GCA_035688915.1 Thermoanaerobaculia bacterium | reverse complement strand
CGGCGGCCTTCGATCCGATAGCCGCCCGCTAGTTTCCTCAACGCCTCGACGTACGCGATGTGCTCCTGTTCCAGGATGCGCGCCGCGAGCGTCGAGGCGTCGTCGTCTTCACGCACTTCGATGGCGCGCTGTACGACGATCGGTCCGGCGTCGAGATGCTCGTCGACAAAGTGCACCGTGCAGCCCGCGACTTTCACGCCGTAGTCGAACGCTTGCAGCTGCGCGTCGACGCCCGGAAACGCGGGCAGGAGCGACGGGTGAATGTTCAGGATGCGATCGCGCCAGCGCTCCACGAAGTTCGCGCTGAGCAGGCGCATGTAGCCGGCGAGGACGATCAGATCCGGCTGCGCAGCGTCGAGCACGCGCAGAATTTCCGCTTCATGCGCCGCGCGATCGGTGAATGCCTTGTGATCGATGACGTGCGCGCGGTAGCCGTAATTGCGCGCGCGCCCAATGCCGGCGGCGTCAGGACGATTGGCGATGACGCTGACGATCTCCGCGGAAAGCCGGCCTTCAACGATGGCCTCATGGATCGACTGAAAGTTCGAGCCGCGGCCCGACAGCAGGACGGCCAGGCGCATCGCTACTCGATCCAGCTGGCGAAACCGCTCGGCGGCGTGTCGTACACCACGCGCCCGCTGCCCTTCACCACGTTGCCGATGAAGTAGTAGGTCTGGCCGATCTGCGTGAAGTGGCGCGTCATCGCGTCGAGCTTGTCGGGAGCCATGATCATGACCATGCCGATGCCCATGTTGAAGACGCGCAGCATCTCGTCGCGATCGACGTTGCCCTTCTCGTACAGATAGCGGAAGAGCGGCAGCACCGGCCAGGAGCCGAGCTTGATCTTCGCATCGAGCGAGTCGGGCAGCACGCGCGGCACGTTGTCGGTCAGGCCGCCGCCGGTGATGTGCGCAAGCGCGTGGATGGCGCGCTGTTCGACGAGCGGCATGAGGGGCTTGAGATACGAGATGTGCGGCTGCAGCAGCGCTTCGCCGATCTTGCCGATTTCCGGCAGGATCGTCTGGTGATCGTGCCCAAGCTTGTCGAAGAAGATCCGCCGCGCCAGCGAATAGCCGTTCGTGTGCAATCCCACCGAAGGTAAACCGACGAGCAGATCGCCTTCGCGCACCGCTTTGCCGTCGAGCAGATTCTTCTCATCGACCACGCCGATGATGAAGCCGGCCACGTCGTAATCGTCGTCGCCGTAAAAGCCCGGCATCTCCGCGGTTTCGCCGCCGATGAGCGCGCACTGATTTTCGCGGCAGGCGCGTGCCATGCCGCGAATCACGTCCGTCATGACGGGCGGGCGGAGGCGGCCGGTGGCGTAGTAATCGAGGAAGAAGAGCGGTTTCGCGCCCTGCACGAGGATGTCGTTCACGCAGTGGCAGACCAGGTCGTAGCCGACCGTGTCGTGCACCTTCATGGCCTGCGCGACGCGCAGCTTCGTGCCGACGCCGTCGGTGGAGGAAACGAGGATCGGTTTGTCGATGCCTTCGAACGTGCCGCGAAAGAGTCCGCCGAACGAGCCGATGTCGGAGAGCACGCCCGGCGTGTACGTATCGCGCGCGATGCGGCGCACTTCGCGCAGCGCGTCGTCCTGTGCATCGATGTCGACGCCGGAGTCGCGATAGCTCGTCTTTTCGGTCACGGCGCGCGAGTCTATTACACTCCCGAATCGATGGCCCAGTTCCTCCTGATTACGACTTTGCTCACCATCGCCGGCCTGATCGGAACCAGCGTGATGGGCTTCCGCGCCACGCCCGTGCACATGGCCGACCACATCATCGTGGCCATCGTCACGGTGGTGATCGGCCTCTTCTCGCAGTCGATGACGATGTTCTTCTTCATCGGCACGGGCAAGGAGCTGAAAGAAAAATCGAACGAAGATTCGCACGTCGTGCAGCGCACGCGCGCATTCAAGTCGAAAGTCTTCCCGACCGCGATGTACGCCATCGGCGTGCTGATGGTGACGTTCATCATGGGCGGCGGCGTAGGCAGCGGCAAAACCCCGCGCTGGCTACACCTGTCGCTATCCGCGCTCTCGATCGTGATGTATGGCCGCGCGTATTGGGTGCAGATTCGGGCGATGGATGAGAACGGCCGCTTGATGGAAAAGTACCTCCGCGACTGATCGTGGCGCGGAATTGAAAATTGAAAATTGAAAATTGAAAATGAACAACCTCGCGCGAATCGCGATCTCCGCGAAGCGCATTTTCAATTTTCAATTTTCAATTTTCAATTCGCGACCCGCGTCGTCAGACGCGGTAAAGCGCCGCTCCCCAATGGAGTCCTGAACCAAGCGCCGTGAAGCAGACCAGCATCCCCGGTTGGATGCGGCCGTCCGCCAGGCATTCGTGGAAGAGGATGGGCAGCGTGCCCGCGGTGGTGTTGCCGTAGCGCTCGATGTTGTGCGGCACTTTTTCCGGCGGCAGCGCGAGTTGCTTGGCCACGGCTTCGACGATGCGCAGGTTGGCCTGGTGGATGAGCAGCATGTCGATGTCGCTTACCGACACGCCGGCAGCGGCGCAGACTTCGCGCACGGACTCCGGCATCTTCGACACTGCCTGCTTGAAGACTTCGCGGCCTTCCATCACGGGGATCATGTCTGCGCGATCGATTTGCTCGTGGTCGACGTACGGCCGCTTGCGGAAGCCGACGCCGGGGACGTAGAGCGCCTCGATGTTCGAGCCGTTCGTGAACAGTCGCGCGGTGAGGAAGCCGCGCGCGTCGTCGTCGCTCGCTTCGACCACCACCGCTCCCGCGCCGTCGCCGAACAGCACGATGCGATCGCGGAACTTTGTATTGAATGCAAACTCTTCGGGGGTGATCTCGCGGTCTTCCAGTCCGATGGTCGTATCCCAGCCGTTTGCCCACGGCATGAACGGCGTGTGCACGTCCGCACCGATCAGCAAAATGCGGCGGTACTTGCGGCTCTGGATCAGTGAATCGGCGAGATCGAGGCCGTAGAGGAAGCCGGAGCACTGCTGGCGGATGTCGAACGTCGGCAGCGATTCGCGAAAGCCCATCCTGGCTTGCAGCACGGGACCGTTGCCGGGGAAGAAGTGATCGGGCGTCATCGTGGCGAAGACGATCGCGTCGATGTCTTCCTTCGTGCGGCCTGCCGCTTTCAGCGCTGCGTTGGCGGCAGTGGCGCCGAGATCCGAAGATCCCTGGCCGGGATCGGCGTAGTAGCGTTGCTCCACGCCGCTGCGCGTGCGGATCCATTCGTCGCTCGTGTCCATGATCCGCGCGAGCGCGTCGTTCTTGACGACGTTTTTCGGGACGCCGATGCCGGTGCCGGTGATGACGGATTTCATGCGAGGCGCCGAGCTTACCGCAACTACACGTCGTGCTTCGCCGTCAGCGTGAGCAACTCGTCCGCCGAGAACTTGTACTTGCGGCCGCAGAACTGGCACGTCAGCTCCGCGCCGCCTTCTTCGACCATCTCGTGCAGATCCTGTTGCGAGAGCAGTGCGAGCGGCGCCAGCGCACGTTCGCGCGTGCAGCTGCACGAATAGCTCACTGGCTGTTCGTTGCCCGCGTCGATCTGTTTGTAGTTCACGCCGTGCAGCACCTGCTCGACCACGTCTTCGATCGGCATCTTGTCGATGAGCGTCGAAAGCGCCGGCGCTTCACGGATGCGTTGTTCGATCAGCGCGATCGACTCTTCGCTCGCGTGCGGAAACGCTTGAATGATGATGCCGCCCGATGCGGCCACGCCGTCGCGGCGATTGAGCACGCCGAGAAGGACGGCGGAGGCGATCTGTTCGGAGCGCATGAGATAGCGGGTGATGTCCTGCGCCACGCCGGTGCCTTCGATCAGGATCTGCGACGTGTACGGCTTTCCCTCCGGTGGCGTGCCGCGGATGACGGACAGCATCCCTTTGCCGATGGCGCGGCCGACGTCGAGCGTCGCGTCTGCCGGTGCAGGATTGGAGACGTAGCCGCGCGCGGTGCCTGCGATCGTCCCTTCGGCGATGAGGAGACCCAGCGGCCCGTCGCCGTCGAAGCGGAGCGTCACGTATTGATTGCGCAGGTCTTTGGCGAGGAGGCGTGCGAGCAGCAGCGAGCCGGTCAGTGCGCGGCCGAGGGCGTCGGTGGCGACGGGGGAGAGATCGAGGATTTCGCGGGCGGTGTCGACGGTGATCGTCGTCTGCGCGGCGAGCACGCGAAAGTCGCCGTTGCCGGCCATGCCCTGGATGATGCGGTCCTTCGTTTCCATGGAACTGCTCGCAACGCGCGTGGCCGCGGAATTGCTTCCCCATTGCGCCCACGCGCGACGCGCGCGCCGCGCGACAACGGGGCGGCAAATCGATAGGATCACGCGTGCAAATGACGGCGGACGTGGACTCCGCAACAGTCTGAACAGCGAAAGGAGATTCTCCAGATGGTTTCTGTTGGAAGAAGCTCCACGGCGAGTCAGACCCAGACGCTCAAAGTCGGCGACCAGGCTCCCGACTTCACGCTTCCGGGCCACCGCGGTGGAGAGCAGTTCAAGCTCAGCGACCTGCGCGGCAAGAAGAATGTCGTGCTGGTGTTTTACCCCCTCGACTGGACCCCTGTTTGAACCGTGCAAATGCCGTCGTATGAGGCCGAAATGGTCGATTTCGAACGGTATGATGCCCAGGTCGTGGGCATTTCGGTCGACAGCGTTCCCAGCCACGTAGCATTCGCAAAATCGATCGGCGGCATCGAGCGCTATCCGCTCCTCGCCGATTTCCATCCCAAAGGCGAAGTCTCGAAAAAGTACGGCGTCTGGAAAGAAGACAAAGGCATCTGCGAGCGCGCCATCGTGATCGTCGACAAGCAGGGCATCGTCCGCTACGTCGACGTGCATGACATGAGCGAAGCCCCCGAGAACGCACAGCTTCTCGAGGCGCTCCGCGAGCTCGACTAGATGTGCGAAGGAGAGCCGTCCACGGGCTCTCCTTCATTCGCTGCCCGTCGTTCTCCGAGGTAAATCGATGCTCAACATTGCGCGCCGTTGCGTGCCGTACACGCCGTTCGAGAAGGATCTGGCCACCGCCATCGTCACCATCGTCTCGGCGACCGGCGTTTATCTGGCCGATCAGGAATCGTTTCCCACCACCGATCCGGGCGACATCAGTTACCGCCTGATTCCGCGCGACAGCGAAGTCTCGTCGATGAAGATCGCGCACCATCATTACGATCACAGCGAAGCGGACGGCGATGCGAACATCGTCTTCCCGCTGCAGTCGCTGCGCGAGCTCGCGGCGGAAGGCGTCATCGCCGGCCTGAACGACGTCCATTACAGCTACGGCTTCACGACGCGTTTGCGCGAGCTGTACGAGCAGACCTTTCCGGAGATCGCCGACAAGATCGAGCGCTCCAAAACGAAGCTCGTGCTGCTCACGGCCGGCTGTCCCGAGACCTGTCACCGTTCCATCGGCAACCTGGCGCGCGAGATCGAAGCGCGCGGCATTCCTACGCTGATCATCAGCGCTTCGCCGGCGGCGACGGAATCGGTGCGGCCGCCGCGCGCGATGACGTTCGACGGCGCCGAGATCGGCCGCATCGTCGGCCGCGCCGGCGAGCGCGACTTCCACCGGAACGTCGTGCGCACGGCACTGCAATGCTTCACGCAGGACATGCCGCCCGGACGCGTGGTCACGCGCAGCGTGTAAGCAATT
>DASSMK010000300.1:0-8059 GCA_035688915.1 Thermoanaerobaculia bacterium | reverse complement strand
GATACTCCGGAAAATGACAGACAAGATCGTCACGATCGGCGCCGTGCAAACGGAGATCGCGCTCGAGCGCGACGCGTCGGGATTCACCGCCGGCGAGCAGCGCCTGGAAGTCCTCGACGTGCGCGCTGATGAAATCGAAATCCGCGCGAACGGCCGCACGCACGTGGTGCCGTACGTCGTGCAAGGCTCGACCGTCAGCTTCGCATTCGACGGCGAGATTTACTCGGCCGACGTCAGCGATAAAGGCGCGCGCGCCAAGGCGCGGCACCGCGATCACTCGATGAGCGCGCCGATGCCGGGCGTCGTCACGAAAATACTGGTGAAGCAGGGCGACGTTGTTGCAAAGGGTGCTCCGCTGCTCATCCTCGAAGCGATGAAGATGGAGCACGCCATCACCGCGCCACGCGACGGCACCGTTTCGGCTCTTCATTGCACGGAAGGGGAGATGGTGCAGCCGGGCGTGGAGCTGGTGGAACTGCAATGAAAATCACGGTAGACGCAGTCAAGATCGTCGAAGTCGGCCCGCGCGACGGCCTGCAGAACGAGAAGGTCACGCTCCCCACCCAAGCCAAGGTCGACTACATCACCGCCCTCGGCGACGCCGGTCTGCGCGTCATCGAAGCGGGCGCGTTCGTCAGCCCGAAGTGGGTGCCGCAGATGGCGGATACGGCCGAGGTGTACCGGAACATCCCGAAGGATCCGGGAGTGGAGTATCCGGTGCTCGTGCCGAACGAGAAAGGGCTCGACCGCGCGCTCGAAGCGGGCGTGAAGTCGATCGCCATCTTCACCGCCGCATCGGAGACGTTCAACAAGCGCAACATCAACATGTCGATCGACGAGTCGATCCTCAAGTACGCGCCGGTCGCGGTGCGTGCGCGTGCAGAAGGGCTGCGCGTGCGCGGCTACGTCTCCACCGGCTTCGGTTGTCCGTACGAAGGCGACGTGCCGCCCGAGCGCGTGCTCGAAGTCTGCGCCCGTCTCCTCGACCTCGGCTGCTACGAAGTGTCGGTCGGCGACACGATCGGCGTCGGCACGCCGTTGCAGGTGCAGGGCGTCATCGGTCTGCTGCTGCATGCGCTGCCGGTCTCAAAGCTGGCCATGCATTTTCACGACACGCGCGGCACCGCGCTGGCGAACACCGTCGCCGCGCTGGAGATGGGCATCGCTACGTTCGACGCGTCGTCCGGCGGTCTCGGAGGTTGCCCGTACGCGCCCGGCGCGAGCGGCAATCTGGCGACCGAGGATCTGGTGTACATGCTGGACAAGATGGGAATCGAGACGGGCGTCGATTTGAATCGCCTGGTGAAGGCATCGTCGATGCTCGCGCCGTATCTCGATCACCCGCTGCCGGGACGCTATCTGCAGGCGTGCACCAAAGGCACGCTGCCGTTTGCGACGCAGGCGAGCAGCGTAGAATCGTCCGACACCATCAATTGAATCCGAACGAGTTTCTGAATCGCGGCGAGTGGAAGGACGGCTGGTTCGTCGTCCCGTACCAGGTCGTCTTCCGCGATCTCGATTACTTCGGCCACGTCAACAACGCCGTCTTCTTCACCTACTTCGAGTGGGCGCGCACGCTGCTGTGGTTCGAGCTGCTGGGCGGCGCCGCCAGCCCGCGCGACATCAGCTTCATCGTCGCGCGCGCGGAGTGCGATTTCAAGGCGCAGATCGAGCTGGAGCCGATCGAGATCGCCGTGCGAATTTCCGAGATGCGCAACACCTCGTTGGACTTCGTTTACGAGTTACGGAAGAGCCGTGGCGAACAAATTGCTGCTACCGGAAGAGTCGTGGTCGTCCTTTTCGACTGGAATTCGCAGTCCAAAGTGGCGATCGGCGATGATCTGAGACGGAAGGTGGAAGCATGCAGGCTGCACGCGTTCTGACTCATCCCGCGCTGGCCAGACAGCGGTTCCGCGAGATCGCGCTTCGCGCCGAAGCGGACGTCGGTCTCGTCGAAGCGTCGCTCGTCATCGCCCTCGAAGAGTCCCCGTCTCTCGACATCGACCGCTACCTCGGCGAAGTCGATCGCTGGAGCGATGCGGTGCGCGCGCGGCTGCGCGGCTCGCGCGACGTGGAGCGGATCGTCGACACGCTGAATCGCCTGCTGTTCGAAGAAGAAGGCTTTCACGGCGAAGACGACGACTACTACGATCCGCGCAGCGCTCTTCTTTCCGCGGCGCTCGATCGCCACGCCGGACTGCCCATCGCGCTCTCCATTCTTTACATCGAGCTCTCGACGCGCGCCGGCATCGAAGCGACCGGCGTTGCGCTGCCCGGCCGCTTTCTCGTCAAGCTCACCGGCTCGTTCGGCCAGATCGTCGTCGATCCATTCGACGGCGGCCGCGTGCTCTCCACGATCGAGCTGCAGAAACTGCTCGACACGATGTACGGCGGCGGCGTGAAGCTGCGCGAGCATCACCTGCGCTCGTTTTTGCGCAAGGAAATCCTGGCGCGCGAGCTGGCGCAGTTGAAGGCGGCTTATCTCGCGCAGCGCGAGCTCGCGCGTGCCGCCGCATCGATCGACCGGCTGCTCATCCTCGACGATCGCGACGCGTACGAAGTGCGCGACCGCGCGGTGGTCGCGATGCAGATGCACGAATACCGTCAGGCCATCGATCTCTTCGAGCGGTACCTCGAACTGGTGCCGTCCGCCGACGACCGGTCGCGCGTGCGCGAAGAGATCGGCTATTTGCAGGCGTGGCTCGATGCGAATTAGCGCGCGCTGATCTGCTACTATCCCGGTCTCAGTCGTCACTCACCTTCGCGCGCGGGGCCCGCTCTTGATTACCGGGTTCAATACCGACATCAAGCACAACGACAAGGTCTATCACGTACAGACCGAGGACAAGGGGACCACGAACCCCTACATCGAGTCACTCGTGTACGTGGGCGGCGAGATTCTCGCGTCGAAGAAGACCTCGTATGCGGAGCAGCTGAAGACCGGCATCGACGAGAAGTGGATCGGCGGTCTCATGGAGCAGCAGCACCGCACCATGATCGCGGCCATCAAACGCGGCCGCTTCGACGCGCCTGCCGACACCACCAAGACCGCCGCGCGACCGTCGGCGCCTACGCTGAACGCGCCGTTCCCCGAAACCGAAGGGGCCGCGGCTCCGGCCAGCGCGACGAAAGTCGATGAAGAGAAGACGCTCGATCAGGTCATCATCGATTACCTCGCCTCGGAAGCCGAGAGCGAGCATCTCGAGCTGGCGCTCTTGAATCAGATCGACTTCTTCGCCGGCGTGCCGATCGAATTGCGCGTCGCGGCGCGGCGCAGCCTCTCGCAGGCGCCGATTCCGGCGGCGGCAATCGAAGTGAAAGTCATCTCCACCGTGGAGCCGCCGCGCGTCATCTTCCGCGGCAAGACCGCAGCGGACGGCACGGCCATCGTGCGCTGCACCATCCCGGCGTTCCGCGAAGGCACCGCCGCGGTGATCATCTCCGCGCAAAGCCCGATCGGCAATGATGAGGTGAAGCAGCTCGTGAAGCGGAAGAAGTAGCGGCGGCGCGCGGCGCCGCGAGTGATTAGTGGTTAGTGGTTAGTGATTAGAACGCTCCGATTGCGGGTCGTGCGGTTTGCGCCCTCTAATCACTAATCACTAACCCTCTAATCACTCTCTCCCGCCGCTGGCAGCCTTCTTTCATACGCAGCCACCGATGTTCCGCTCCCGTCTGGCTCGTGTTCTCGCCCTGTTCGCAGGCCTGGGGCTGGTGATGTACGTCGTCATCAGTCTCTTTCTGCCGTCGTCGCGCCGATTGATCGTCGGCATCGACAAGTCGACCGGCAGCATCCGCCTCGTGCGGAGCCATGTGACGTTCCTGCCGCCGCATCAGTTTTACCGGCTCGATTTCGACAAGCGCGAAGGGGCGGCGCAGCGCGACGGGTTCATCCGCATCGTTTCGCAGGAAGGCGTTCCGGTCACGATCACTTACCGGCTGCGCTTCAACATTGCCGGCGACCGCATCGCCGACGCGCGCACGCTGGTGCGCGAAGGCTGGAGCGCGTGGATCCGCCGCCGCGTCGGCGAAGCCGTGGCCGTCGTCGCGCAAAAGGTGCCGATCGAGGAGCTGCTCTCGCCCACCTCGCAGTTCGCGCAGCAGCGCGATCGTTTGCGGCAGGTCGTGGCTGGACATCTCGCGCGCAGCGGTCTGCAAGTCACTGCGTTCGAGATCGCGCGCGTGGAAGCCGATCGCGAAGCGCTGCTCAATTACAAACGTGCGGAGCTGCGGCGCAGCGCACGCGGCGTGGCTGGACGCGTGGCTATCTTCGCCATCGATGGCGCGGATTGGGAGCTGATCTCCGAGCTCGCCGATGACGATCGCATCCCGAACCTCCGCGCACTCGCGCGCGGCGGCGTGACCGGCAGCGTGCAGACCATCCAGCCGACTGTGTCGCCGCTGGTCTGGACGACCATGGCCACCGGCGTCACGCCCGATCGTCACGGCGTGATCGACTTTTTCGATCGCGCGAACAAGCGTCCCGTCGATGCGCTGACGCGGCGCGCGCCTGCGCTGTGGGAAGTGGCGGAGGCATTCGGCCGCCATTCCGTGGTCGTGAACTGGTGGACCGATTGGCCGGCCGCGCCGGGTGCGACCGTCACGTTCGACACGCCCGTCGACCTTATTGAGAACGGCATCTATCCGGCCACGCAGGCCGACCGCATCCGCAATCTGCAAGTGCCGCCGAACACCGTCGGCTTCCAGCAGGTGGCGCGCTTCCTCAACATCACCGCCAGCGAATACGACGACGCGGTGCGCAGCAACGATCCGAACGATCCGATCAACGTGATGCGCACGGTGCTCGCCAAAACGTGGACCGACCATCGCGTGGCGCTCGATCTCTACCAGCGCGAAAAACCGCTGCTGATGATGATGTCGTACGACGGCACCGACGTCGCCAATCACCTCTTCGCGCCGTACCACCCGCCGTATCGCGAAGGAATCAACGAGGTCGCGTACCGCCGCTACTGGCCGAGTGTCGCCAACTACTACGCGGAAGTCGATCGCCTGATCGGGGAGTGGATGAGCGTTCTCACCGACGACACCACCGTCATCATCGTTTCCGCGCACGGCTTCCGCTGGGGCAAGAACCGGCCGCGCACGTCGCCGGTTGGCCGCGCGGCGCTTTCCGATCACCGCAATCCCGGCCTCTTCATCGCGTACGGCAATCACGTCGCGCCGAATCGCGCCAGCCATCCGATGACGATTTACGACGTCGCGCCAACTACTCTGGCCATTCTCGGCCTGCCCAAGTCGACGGAGATGCCGGGCCAGGTGGCCACGTGGGCGTTCCGCGACATCCAGCCCGTGGAGTCGGTGCGCGTCGTCAGCTACAGCGAGTTTTTCAACGCGCGTCCGGCCGGCGGTCTGCCGCCGATCGACGCGAAGCTCTATACCGCGAGCCTGCAGGCCATCGGACATGTCATCGACGTCTCGCGCCTGCAACCGGTCTTCGAAGACGAAGACGGCGAGATCGCCTCCGCCGCGCAGGCGCAGCCGATCGCTCCGCAGCAATACGGCTCCTACGCCTGGTACAACAACCTCGGCGTGCAGCTCCGCTCGCAGAACAAGTTCAAGGAAGCCGTCGAAGCGTTCCAGAAAGCGATCGAGCTGAATCCGAACAAGCCGACGCCGTATCTCAATCTGGCGATGGTGCTGTTCGACCGGCAGCAGTACACCGCCGCGGACGAAGCATTCATCCAGGCCGTGGCCAAAGGCCTGCCGAACGCCGACCGCTGGTTCGTCGATTTCGCGGCGCTCTATCGCACGAAAGACATGACGTCGCGCGCCATCGCGCTGCTGTACAAAGGAAAGCAGATCTTCCCCTCGTCCTACGCCATCGCCGCAAACCTCGGCTCCGCGCTGGCCGAATCGGAGCGCTACACCGAAGGCATCCCCGAGCTCGAACGCGCCCTCGGCCTCCAGCCCTCATCGACTCTCGCCCTCAACAACCTCGGCCTCTATTACTCGAAGAAAAACGATTACGGCCGCGCGCTGGATTTCTGGAATCGGAGCCTGACGATTGACCCGCGGCAGCCGCAGATCCGGCAGGCGGCGGACGCGGCGCGGACGCATTTGTAGACAGCCGACGAGCAGTCGAGCGTTGGGATAGCTGTTCAGCGTTGAATAGCTATTCAGCCGTTCAGGAGCGCAACTCGCTGCCTCGTGCTCGTGCTGTGCGAGCATCGCACTGCGGCAGACCACGGGCGCTGTGCTCCCCCGCGCTGCCAAACCCACTCGCGCCTGAACAGCTGAACAGCTCAATAGCTGAACAGCTACCCCCCGTCGCCCCACCTCCCGCCCCCACTTGACCCCGCCGCCGCCCTCCCCTACACTATGCGCAGCAATTGAGACTCAGTCTCAACTAAGCCAGCGCAGTTAAGACGAACGACAACCACCATCCCATGCCTGCCGTCGAACGAGAGATCGGACGCTTTCAGCAGTTCCTGCAGCAGCAGGGGCTCAAGCTCACCGGCGAGCGCACCGCGCTCGTGCGCGAGATTTTCTCCACGCACTATCACTTCGAAGCCGACGAGCTGCTCTTCAAGATGAAAGAGAAGAGCGTCAAGATCTCGCGCGCCACGGTCTACCGGACGCTCGAGCTGCTCGTAAAGTCCGGCATGGTCCGCCGCGTTCACCTCGGCGAAGACCACTATCACTACGAGCACGTCACCGGGAACTCACACCACGACCATCTGATCTGCACGATCTGCGGCAACGTCATCGAGTTTCACGACGAGGTGCTCGAGAAGCGGCAGCACGAGATCTGCGAAAAGAAGAAGTTCACTCCCACCTTTCACAACCTGCAGATCCTCGGCGTTTGCGATTCCTGCAAGAAGAAGGGCGTCACGCCCAACTCGCCGGATCGCGTGAAGATGATCCAGCAGACCCCACTCCGAAAATAAAGGCCCACTCACTCCATGCTCAACGCGCTCATCATCGTTTTCCGCGAAGGCTTCGAAGCGTTCCTGACGGTCGCGATCATCTTCGCGTACCTCCGCAAGACGAATCGCAACTTCCTCCGCCCCGCCGTCTGGGCCGGCATCGTGGTCTCCGTCGCCGCCAGCTTCGGCCTCGGCTACCTCCTGCAGAGCGTGAATCAGCCGCTGTGGGAAGCGGTGCTCGGACTGGTCGCGGCCGTGCTGGTGGCGAGCTTCGTCATTCACATCTGGCGCATCGCGCCGACGATGAAGCGCGACATGGAAACGAAGCTCGAACAGCAAGCCTCGAAAGGCTCGCACGCGCTGGCGTGGACGGGCGTGTTCGCCTTCACCGCTTTCATGATCACGCGCGAAGGAATGGAGACCGCGCTGATGCTGATCCAGGTGCGCATGCCGCGCTTCTGGCTCGGCTGCGGCCTCGGCCTCCTCGCCGCCGCGGCGATGTCGTGGCTGTGGGCCCACTACGGCCATCGCATCAACATCAAGCGCTTCTTCCAGGTCACCGGACTCTTTCTCCTGATGTTCACCGCGCAGATCGTCTTCTACGCGATTCACGAATTCGCGGAAGCCGAAGTGCTGCCGAATCACGAAGCCATCCACGCTGCGACCGAGCCGTGGTCGGCCGACGGACGCTATGCGCCGTGGGTGACGCTGGCGATGCTCGGCATCTGCGCGCTGTGGCTCATCGCGGTTTCTGTCAAAGACCGGATGCGCGAAGAACGAATGGCTGAAGCCTGAACATGAGAGCAGCGACGACCTTTTTCGTCGCGCTCGCACTCGTCCCCACCCTCACCACCGCTGCAACGAACAGGGCTCGGTACCTGATGGGGACGGTGTGCGAAGTCGCGGTCGCCGACGGAGCGGAAGCGGACATCGATGCCGCATTCGCCGAAGCGCAACGCGTCGAAGCGATGCTCTCGACATGGCGCGATGACAGCGAACTGGCACGCGTGAATGCGCATCAGGCGCAGCCATCGCCTGAGCTGCACGACCTGCTCGCCACCACGCTGCATTGGGCGCATGAAACGGACGGCGCGTTCAATCCGCTCGTGGGGCAGTTGGTGAAGGTGTGGCACTTGCGCGAAAGCGTTGGAGCGGCGGGCGCCTCGCCCGCCGAG
>DASSMK010000299.1:0-6013 GCA_035688915.1 Thermoanaerobaculia bacterium | reverse complement strand
CGGCGGGCGAGGGCGCCCGCCGCTCCAACGCTCAGCGCGCGAATCGGAGCGTGCGCGGCGCGCCAGCCACAATGCCGCCGCGCGCCCACGACTGCTCGGTAAACGTGATCTCGTCCGCTGACGCGATGATCACAGTGGACGAGCGCGTGCCGTAGCGATCGCCGCGGATGAAGATCTCGTGACGCGGATCGTCCGTGCCACGCGGCGTTGCTAAAAAACGCAGTAGATCGGCAGTCAGCGCGTTCGCGTCGAGCGTTTCGATCGCGTTGCGCAATCGCTCCGCGGCGTAAGCGACCTTCGGCCACGTCTCCCCTTCCGGCGCATTGCTCAATCCATAAACGCCCGGCTCCAACCGATGCAATGACGACGAAAGCAGCACCAGCTCGCCGCCGATCTCGCCCGTGAGCAGATGAAAGCCGGCGTACTCCGCAGGCACGATGCGCGAGGCGTAGTCGTATGGCGAATCGGCGCCGGTCACGAAGCCGCGCACGAGCTCTCCGCGCGAGCGCGATTGCGGCGTCTTCGCCGCGCCGCGCAGATTCGTCACCGCCGCGAAGCGTCCGCTGCGCGCGATGGCCAGCCACGCACCGCCATGCAGCGCGTCGCGCCCGCCGATCACATCGTTCGCATCGCTCCAGACGTGCGCCGCGTGCGTGGCGCGCTCGTGATCCTCATCGCGATTGGCCGCGATCACCAGCGGAAAGGCGTCCGATGCCCGGTGCGCAATCGCGATGAGGCACATGCTGAGAGAGTGTAGTGCGCCACTCGCGATAAGCTGCGCCGCATGAAACGAACAGCAACCGCAGAATGGAACGGCGATCTTCGCCAGGGCAAAGGCACCATGCGCCTCGGCAGCGGCGCCTTTGAAGGCAAATACTCCTTCAGCACGCGCTTCGAAGATGCGCCGGGCACCAACCCCGAAGAGTTGATCGGCGCGGCGCACGCCGGCTGCTTCTCGATGGCGCTTTCCGCCGCGCTCACCAAAGCCGGCCACACGGCCGAATCGATCCGCACCACCGCCGACGTCTATCTCGAAAAAGTGGGCGAAGGTTTCGGCATCACGCGCATCAAGCTCACCACCGTCGGTCGCGTCCCCGGCATCAACGCCGAGCAGTTCCGCGAGTTTGCCGAAGGCGCAAAGGCGAACTGCCCGGTCTCGAAGGCGCTGGCCGGTGTGCAGATCGAGCTCGACGCGTCGTTCGAAGGCTAGAGTTTTCCGATCGTTCGGCGGAGGCGCGCCGCGTCTCCGCCGGCACGCCTCCCGCGCGTGCGAGAATGCGCCGCATGCGCAGCGCCGCCGCGATCCTCCTGCTTCTCGCCGCCTGCAGCTTTGCCTGCACTACTGCTACCACGAGCTCCGCACCGCCGGCACAAAACGGCGGGGCAAGCCCCGCCGCTCCAACCACGCCGCATGCGAACACGCAGCGCTTCGACGGCTACGTCCCGCTGATCTGGGACGCCGAAGGCGGGAAGCTGCTGATGGAGATCTCGCGGTTCGGCGAAGAGATGCTCTATCAGGTCTCGCTGCCCGCGGGCGTCGGCTCGAATCCGATCGGACTCGATCGCGGAGAGCTCGGGCAGACGCACATCATCCGCTTCGAGCGCGTCGGCCCGCGCGTGCTCATGGTCGAGCCGAACTACCGCTTCCGCGCCCTCGGCAACGACGCGAATGAACAGCGTGCCGTGCGCGATTCGTTCGCGCAATCGATCCTGGCCGGCTTCAAAGTCGAATCGACGAACGGCAACACCGTCACCGTCGACGCTACCGACTTTTTCCTCTCCGATGCGCACGGCGTGGCGCGCCGCCTGCACGATGCGCAGCAAGGCAACTACTCGCTCGACAAAAACCGCAGCGCGATTTTCCTGGAACGGACGAAGGCGTTTCCGCGCAACAGTGAAGTGGAAGCGACGCTCACGTTCGTCACGAGCGATCGCCCCGGCTCGCTCGTCTCGGGCGTCACGCCGGTGCCTGAAGTGGTGAGCGTGCGCGAGCATCACTCGTTCATTCGCCTGCCGGAGCCCGGCTACACGCCCCGCCGTTTCGATCCGCGCGTCGGTCTTCTCGGCGTCGAGATTTATGACTACGCCTCGCCGTTCACCGGGCCGCTGGAAAAGCGCTGGATCGCGCGGCACCGGCTGCAGAAGAAAGATCCCACTGCGGCCGTATCGGAGCCGGTGCAGCCGATCGTCTATTACGTCGACAATGGCGTCCCCGAGCCGATTCGCGGCGCGCTGCTCGAAGGGGCGTCGTGGTGGAACGAAGCCTTCACCGCCGCGGGCTTCAAGAACGCGTTTCAGGTGAAGGTGTTGCCGGACGGCGCCGATCCGATGGACGTGCGCTACAACATGATTAATTGGGTGCATCGCTCCACGCGCGGCTGGTCGTACGGCGAGTCGGTGACCGATCCGCGCACCGGCGAGATCATCAAAGGCAACGTGCGATTGGGATCGCTGCGCATCCGGCAGGACGTGCTGCTCGCGCGGGGTCTCGTGCCGCAGTACGACGAGCTCGCGGATGAAGTGCTCTCGCAGCTCGATCCGAAAACGAGTCCATCGCTCCTCGCGCTCGCGCGCATTCGCCAGCTCGCCGCGCACGAAGTCGGTCACACGCTCGGCCTCGATCACAACATGGCCGCCAGCACGTACGCGCGAGGCTCTGTGATGGACTATCCCGCACCGCGCATCTTGATCAAAGACGGCAAGCTCGATTTCTCCGAGGCGTATGCGACGGGCGTGGGACCGTACGACATCTTTGCCATTCGCTACGGGTACGTGCAGCTCGCGCCGGGCGCGGATGAAGACGCGGAGCTGACGAAGCTCGCGCACGATGTGCCGCTGTTCGTCAAAGATGCGGACGCGCGACCGGTCAGCGCGGCGCATCCGCTCGCGTCGGTGTGGGACAACGGCGCCGATCCGGTGACGATGCTCAAGCACGAAATGGAAGTGCGGCGCATCGCGCTCGAGCAGTTCGGCCTGAAGAATCTCGCCGTCGGCGAGCCGCTGTCATCGCTCGAAGAGAAGCTGCTGCCGCTCTATCTCCATCATCGTTACCAGCTCGAAGCGGCGGCGAAATCGATCGGCGGGTTGTACTTCACCTATGCGGTGAAGGAGAAGGGCGAGATCTTCCCGACCGAAGTGCGGCGGATCGTTCCGGCGGCGCAGCAGCGGCTCGCGGTCGATACCGTTCTTTCCACGCTCGATCCGAAGTTCCTGACGCTGCCGCAGCGCATCATCGATCTCATTCCGCCGCGCGCGTTCGGCTACGAAGGCGGCATCGCGGAGCTGTTCGAGAAGCGCACCACGCCGGCCTTCGATCCGATCTCCGCAGCGATGACTTCGGCCGACATCACGCTGGCCGCGCTGCTCGATCCGAATCGCGCCGCGCGTCTCGTGCAGTTTCACGATGAGAATGCGGACAATCCGTCGCTGCACGAATTGCTCGATCGCTTGAATGGCGTCGCGGCGGCGCAGGGCGCGATCACGCGCGCCACGCGTTCGTTGTATGTGCTGCGTTTGTCGGAGCTCGCTGCGGATCGCGATGCCGATGCGCAGGTGCGCGCCGAAGCGACCGACGCGCTGCGCCGGCTGTCGGCCAAGCTGGTCGCGACGAAAGATGATGCGGAGAATGCGCATCGCCGCGCCACGCGCGACGACATCGAGCGCTTCCTCAACCGGCCGGCCGAAGCGGTGAAGCCGGCGAAACCGGTTGAGGTTCCGCCGGGACCGCCGATTTAGGCGGATGTGTCATCCCGAGCGAAGTCGAGGGACCTGGGCGGGCGGATGGCGCGCCGAATGGTGTTCAGCGCGCCGCCCAACCCCCCAGGTCCCTCGCTACGCTCGGGATGACAGAAACTCATCGCGTTTCCGCGATGAGCAGCTTCCAATCCTTCAGCAGCGGTTTATCCATCCCCGGATACACCTTCGTCGTATCGAAATTCGTGACGATGTAGAACAGCCGCTGCGTGGCCGGCATGTTCGGCGCCTGTTCGAAGCGCTGGTTCAAAAAGTACGGCGGCACGGTCTGGTAATAGAGCTTCGCGGAGATCGTCACGTCATCCGTGTTCGTGCCGGCCGGCAGCGCGATCTGGTAGCGAACGACGCTCGCGCCGTTGGCGCCGAGAGGGTCCATGTAATTCGCGTCGGCGCCGGTGCCGTCGGAGCGCGTTTCTTTCAGCGGCTTTCCGTAGAAGTTCTTCGGGTCCGGTCCGTTGTACGTCCAGCCGCGCGGAAAGATGCGGTTGTCTTTGAAGTGATCGTCCTGGCGGATGAAGCTCGTCGTGAAATTGCCGTCCGCGTCCTTCAGCAACTCCTCGTAAATCTGTACCTGATCGGAGCGCGTGATCGGCGCGCCCGGCGACCAGTAGTGCGGCTGGAACTCGTGGCCATTCGGTCCGCGCGAGCCGACGTACTCGGACGGCAGCACGCGATCGTTCATGTCCACGATCACGCCGGCGGGATTGGTGCGGCCCGACGCGAACAGCATCTTCCCGTTCGCATCGCGCACGGTGAATTCGATGAACGCGCGCCGGAAGCTGACGCCGCTCGGGAAACGATGGCCGGTCAGGTTCGTCACGGTGACGTCGGTCGTGAGCGTGGACGTTCCGTCCGCATTGCGCGTGAACGCAGGCGCGCCTGCCGCGATCGTCGCGGTCTCGCGCCGCGCCTGTTCCGCGAAGTTCGCCATGGACGGCGGGATCTGCGAGAACGGCGAGCGGTCGGAGCAGCCGTTCGCCATGTAGCTGCAGGTGCGGACGCCGAGGAGCGGATTGAATTGCGCGAAGAATCCGAGGAGGAAGGCGTTCAGGCCCTGGAACTGATGACGCGCGTAGCCTGAGGTGCGGTACGCGACGTCAATCTCGCTCGCGGGCGCGAGGTGATCGGCCGCGGGATATTGCAGATCCTCCACCGCCGCGATCTTGGTTTGCACCACCTTGCCGTCGATCGTGCTGCGCATGTGGCAGTCCTGGCAGGTCTGTACGCTCTTGTTGCCGCCCAGCTCGGAGAAAGAGCTGTTCAGCCATTCGAGATACGTGGCCTGCTCGAACGAGCAGCGGCCGTCGCCGAAGGGGCAGTTGTCGAACGGATCCGGCCCCTTGCCGGAGCGCTCGTCGAGCGTCGCATCGCTCGTGGCATCCGCCACCGGCAAGTTGATGGCGTGGCACGTGCCGCAGATGCGTGAGTTCTTCGTGTACTCGTCGTGCACGGGCGTGATGCCGAGGCCGTGCACCATCGGGGCGGTGGCGGGCTTGTCGAACGGGCCGCCGAGTTGATCGGCCTTCGTGTATTTCGAATGGCCGGTGATCGTGTTCATCAGGAACTCGGGCAGCGGCGAGTCATCCTTTTTCAAGTGATGGCAGACCGCGCAGCTGATGCCGTCGCGCGCCAGTGCGCCGAGCTCGAAATTCGGATTGTGCTTGTCCGTGATGTTCACCCACTCGGCCTGAAACAGCTCGTTGCCGTTCGTGCGCTCCGCGAGCGTGCGCTGCCCCATCGCGCCGTGGCAGCTGAAGCAGAGGTCGACCACCTGCGCGGTGAGCTTCGGTTTCTTCAGCGTTTTGAGGAACGCGATCTCGCTGTCGAGCTGCGTGAAGAAAATCGGATCGCGCCCCGCGAGGCCCATCGGCGACCAGCGCCATTCGCCGTACGGCGAAAAGTCGTTGACGACGTTGTTGCTCGCGTCGGTCTGCAGCATCACGTTGCCGTACGTGTTGCCGGCGTGGCAGCCGAAGCATTGATCGCTGGTGATGAACAGCCGCGGCTCGCCGTGCGGCGAAACGACGTGATCGTAGTTCTCGCCGGGAAACGGCTGCGGCGTGGCGTTCGGAACGCTGGGATGCACCGTCAGAAAATTGAGCAGCGCCTGCGTAGGCGTCTGCGCGCCGCCACTCATCGCATTCATCATCCGCGCGCTGCTATGCGGATGATTCGCTTCGGCCGGCGCTGTCGGATCCGTTCCGCCCGGTGCCGCGACCGCGCTCGCCTTCAGCGCCGGTTGCGAGTTCGCGCTTTGCGT
>DASSMK010000298.1:0-3164 GCA_035688915.1 Thermoanaerobaculia bacterium | reverse complement strand
TCGGCGCCGACGGCGATCCATCACGATCTCGATCTCGTGCTGCGCACCATTCGCGATGTGCTGTCGCCCGAATTCAAAAGCGTGTGGGTCGATTCGGTCGATCAATACCAGCGCATCGTCGAATTCCTCGATCAGATCCAGCCGGCGCTCGTGGCGCGCGTGCGTCTCTTCCGCCGCGACGAGCCGATCTTCGACGACTTCGGCATCGAGCCGGAGATCGCCAAGGCGCTGAAGTCGAAGGTGTGGTTGAAGTCGGGCGGCTACATCGTCATCAATCAAACCGAAGCGCTCGTGGCGATCGACGTCAACACCGGCAAATACGTCGGCAAGAAGAATCTCGAAGAGACGGTCTTCCGGACGAACCTCGAAGCGGCTAAAGAAATTGTCCGCCAGATCCGCCTCCGCGACCTCGGCGGCATTATCGTGCTCGACTTCATCGACATGGAAGAGCCGGCGAACCGGCAGAAGCTCTTCGAGACGCTGGAGAACGAGATCAAGAAGGATCGCTCGAAGACGAAGATCCTGCAGATCTCCGAATTCGGATTGATCGAGATGACGCGCAAGCGCGTGCGGCAAAGCCTCGAGCGTTCGCTCACGCAGGCATGCCCGTATTGCGGCGGCAGCGGGCGAATCAAATCGAACACCACGATCGCGCTGGAGATCTGGCGCGAGCTGATGAAACTGCGCGATTACCACGAGGGGCAGGACGTCATCGTGCGCGTGAATCCGATCGTCTACGGGACGCTCTACACGGGCGACCCGATCTTCGAAGAGATCGAGCGGACGATGGGCATCCATCTCGTCTTCAAGCCGGACGAGTCGCTGCATCACGAGCAGTTCGATGTGATGAAGATTTGAAGCGGCCAGCGGCCAGCGGCTAGCGGTCAGTAGAACCGCTCTGACGGCTGACCGCTGACCGCTGGCCGCTCGTCAACACGGCATGCCGAATGCACTAGGAGCGAATCCGGAGTAGCAATGCCCCTGGAAGAAACATTTGGCAATCTTGCCGCTTTTCTGAACAGTCTTGACGCCGAGGGGGAGCAGAAGTTCGAGCTCTCGCACTCGCTGGTCATCATCTGTCCCGACTGCGGGAAAAACATCGCCTTTCGCGGTCGCTGCCCGAAGTGTGCGGGCAACAGCTGGATTCCGGCCGGTCACGCCGGCGGCATCTTCGAGCGGATGAAAGCGCAGCGTCTGCGGACGATGATCAGCGAGCCGGATGACACGGCGTCGCTGCGGACCGCGCCACACTTCGACGAGCCTGACGGCAGCGTCAGCGAGCCGTCGTAGCGACGGTCTCCGCGGCGCTCACGATTCCAGGCCGTCGCGCAGGTACTCCTCCTCCATCCACTTCCGGAAGAGCTCTTCCCACTCACGCGTCTCGGGTGGCGGAACGCCGCGCGTCGTGGCCAGACGGCGGCGGACTGCGTCCTCGCGTTCGACTTCGCGCGCCAGTTCGTCCGCGAGCGCGAGCGCCACGGCCTGACGCACCACGTCCTCGTTTTTCGAGAGCGTAATCGCGCCGGCGCGCGTCAGCGCGTCGAGAAGCGCGTTCGCGAGGCGAGCGATGCGCTCACGCGAGGGGGAGACCATCCGCATGCGACCCTCAGTGCACCGGTTCGTCCGGCGTTTCGCCGCCGTTCTCTTCCGGCACTTCCCCTTCCCCTTCCACTTCGGACTCGGATTCCGGCTGTTCCTTTTCGAGCAGCTTCACCGCCGCGACGACCGTATCGCTCTCGTCGATGTGAATCACGCGAACGCCCTGCGTCTTGCGGCCGGCGACACGAATGCTGCCGACGCCGGTGCGGATCATCATGCCCTGCTCGGTGATGAGCAGGATCTGTTCGTCGTCGCCGACGTGCATCAGTCCCGCGACCGATCCGTTCTTGTCGGTGATCTTCAGATTGGAGATGCCGCGACCGCCGCGGCGCTGCAGACGATAAGCAGTGACGGGCGAGCGCTTGCCGAAGCCCTTCTCGGTGATGGTGAGAATGTAGCCGCGATCGTCGGCGACCAACGCGGTCTCTTCTTCGACATCGCCTTCAGCTTCGCTTTCGACATCGCTCTCGACGTCGGCCGCTTCTTCGATCGCATCCTCGGCCACTGCTTCGATGTTCTCTTCGCCTTCTTCCGGCGGCGGAACGACTTCGTTCGCGGCCGCGGGCAGCACGTCCATCTCGATGACGGAGTCGTCGCCGCGCAGCGTGATCGCTTTCACGCCCGCGGCGCCGCGGCCCATCGGCCGGACGTGCGACTCGGGGAAGCGAATGGCCATGCCGGCGTGCGTGCCGACGAAGATCTCGTCGTTCCCGCTCGACAAGCGGACAGCGTAGAGATCGTCGCCTTCGTTGATGTCGATGGCGATGATGCCGGCCGCGCGCACGTTCGAAAACGCGGCGAACTCCGTCTTCTTGATCTTGCCGCCGCGCGTGGCCATGACCACGTATTTGCCTTCGCTGAAGTTGCGCGTGGTGAGCAGCGCGCGAACGTTTTCGTGCTGTTCGACCGGCAGGAGATTCACGATCGCTTTGCCGCGCGCGGCCGATGCGACTTCCGGAATCTGGTGCACCTTCAGCCAGTACATCCGGCCGCGATCGGTAAAGACGAGTACGTACGCGTGCGTCGACGCGACGAAGAGATGCTCGACGATGTCTTCTTCTTTCGTCTGCATGCCGACGCGGCCTTTGCCGCCGCGGCGCTGCGCGCGATAGAGCGACAGCGGTGAGCGCTTGATGTAGCCGCCGCGCGACACGGTGATGACCATGTCTTCATCGGCGATGAGATCTTCGATCGAGATCTCGTTCTCTTCCGGAATGATCTCGGTGCGACGCGCGTCGCCGTACGCTTCTTTGATCGAGCGCAGCTCGGTGGAGATGATCTCGAGCACGAGCTTTTCGGACGCGAGAATTTCTTTGAGGCGGCGGATCAGCGCGAGGATCTCTTCGTACTCCTGCAGGATCTTCTCGCGCTCGTGACCGGTCAGCCGCTGCAGGCGCATGTCCAGAATGGCCTGCGGCTGGATCTCGCTGAACTGCCAGCGCTCGATGAGGCCACTCTTCGCTTCGGGCGGCGTGCGGCTGGAGCGAATGAGCGCGATCAGCTCGTCGAGCACGTCCAGCGCTTTGACGAGACCTTCCAGAATGTGCGCGCGCTCTTCGGCTTTG
>DASSMK010000297.1:0-3545 GCA_035688915.1 Thermoanaerobaculia bacterium | reverse complement strand
AACCTTCCGTGTAGCGCGCGCTACACGGAAGCGACGGCTTCACGGATGTCGTCGATGGCCATGCGCACGCGATCTTCGTGCGTGCGGTGCGAGACGATGCAGATGCGGATCACGAAGTCGCCGTTCAGCACCGTCGGTGTGAGCATCACGCGCTTCTTCGCGGTGATGCGCGCGAGCAGCTCGCGATTGAGCGCGTTCAGATCGGCGCCTGCGCGCACGAGACGGAACGCGAGGATGGTCAGCTGCGGTTCGGCCACGATCTCGAGGCCGTCGATCGTGCGCAGCTCGCGCGCGGCGAGATCGATCAGATCGAGCTTCTCGTCGAGCTGCTGGCGGAACGGTTCGATGCCGAGGAGCTTGAGCGGGAGCCAGACGCGGAGGCCGCGGAAATCGCGCGAGAGCTCGGGACTCATTTCGCAAAAGTCGACGAGCTCGTCGGCGTCCTGCATCGCGGGCAGATAGTCCGCGTGACTGCTGTGCGCGCGGCGCAGGAGCTGCGCGTCGCGAATCAGCACGGCGCCGGTGCCGAACGGCAGGAAGAGCGTTTTGTGCGGATCGAGAATGATCGAGTCGGCCTGCTCGATGCCGCGCAGCGCAGTGCGTCCGCGCTCGGTGAGCATGAACAGAGCACCGTAGGCGCCGTCGATGTGAAACCAGAGCTGTTCGCGTTTGGCAATTTTCGCGAGCTTTTCGAGATCATCCACCGCGCCGGTCGCTGTCGTTCCCGCACTGCCCGCGATGAGAAACGGTGTGAAGCCTTCCGCGCGATCGCGCGCGATCTGTTCTTCCAGCGCGTCGAGGCGGATGCGGAACATCGCGTCGACCGGCAGTTCGCGCACATTCGCGAACGGGAATCCCGCCAGGCTCGCCGCCTTCTGAAACGAGTGGTGGATCTGGTCGGAGCAGTAGAGCGTGGCGCGCTGAAAATCGTCGCCGAGGAGGGCTTTGCGGGCGGTGACGATGGCGGTGAAGTTGGCGAGCGAGCCGCCGCTCGTCAGCACGCCGCCTGCGGTGCGCGGATAACCGACGATCTCGCATAACCAGCGCACGACGTTGGCTTCGAGCTGCACGAGCGCGGGAGCCGCGGCGCAGACGCCGACGTAGCGATTCACGGCATCGGCGATCAGGTCCGCGACCGCCGAATGAAAGATGCCGCCGCCCGGCACGTAGGCGAGGTAACCGGGACCGGCCGCGTTGAACGAGCGCGGGATCGCTTCGTCGAACAGAAAGTCGAGCAGCTTCTCGTACGACTCGCCGTGTTGGGGCAGCGGCTCGATCAGCGTGCGCGCGAACTCCGTCGCCCCTTCCACGTTCAAAGCGGGCTGCGACGGCAGCGATTCGATGTGCGCGACGATGCGATCCATCGCCGCATCGACGAGCGCGCGCATTTCGCGCGCGCCCGGTTCCAGTGGATACGTCATCACCAGATGTTGCAGCGTTGCGCTTCGGCGCGCGTCATCTTCATCCCCTGCGTGCAGTTCCAGGCGCGCTCGAACTCAGGCATGTTCTGCACCGTAAGATTCACGCGCGCGGGACCGGGCGCATGCGGATCCGTCAGTGCGCGGCGGCGTCCTTCTTCGGCCGCCATGTTCTGACCCCACACCTGTGCGAAGCCGAGGAAGAAGCGCTGTTCCGGCGTGTAGCCGTCGACGACCACGCGATCTTTGCCCTGCAGCGATTTCTCATATGCGCGCAGCGCGATCGTCGCGCCGCCGAGATCGGCGATCGCTTCGCCGGTGACGAGCTTGCCCTGCAGATTGAGATTCGCTTCCACCGGATACGCGCTGTACTGATTAGCGATGCACTCGGCGCGCGATTGGAAGTTCTTCAGATCCGCGTCCGTCCACCAGTTGCGCAGGTTGCCTTCCGCATCGAACTTCGCACCCTGATCGTCGAAGCCATGCGTCATCTCGTGGCCGATCACGGTGCCGATGCCGCCGTAGTTGTACGCGTCGTCCGCGTTCGGATCGTAGAACGGCGGCTGCAGGATGCCGGCGGGGAACGTGATGTCGTTGCGCGCCGGGTTATAGCCCGCGTTCACCGTCGGCGGCGTGAAGAAGCCCCACTCGTTCGGATCGTCCGGCTTGCCGATGCGCGACACGTTGCGGCGGAAGCGGAACGCGCTCGTGGCCATCGTGTTCTCCGCGTAGCCGCGGCCGATGGTGAGCGACGAGTAATCGATCCACTTGTCGGGATAGCCGATGCGCCGCGCGAACGCGTTCAGTTTGCCAAGCGCCGCTTCTTTCGTCTCGCTGCTCATCCACGAAAGCGCCGGGATGTCTTCGCGCAGCGCGGCGATGAGGTTGTCGATCAGCGCGTTCATCTTCGCCTTCGCTTCGGGAGTGAAGGCGCGCTTCACGTACTCCTGGCCGAGGATTTCGCCGATGCTGGAGTCGGCGGCGCGGACGCAGCGCTGCCAGCGCGGCTGAATCTCTTTCTGTCCCGACAGCACCGTGCCGTTGAACGCAAAGTCTTCATTCACGAACGGCGTGGAAAGCAGCGGCGCGGCGTTGTCGATCACGCGCCAGCGCAGGTACGACTTCCACGCATCGAGCGGCAGTTCGGTGAGCAGGCGATTGGCTTCGCGGAAGTACTCCGGCTGCGACACGTTCAGCGAGCGGAGATCGTTCAGGCCGATCGTCGAGAAGAACGAGTTCCACTGAAACGCAGGAGTGCTCGACTGCAGCTCCGACACCGGAGTGATGTGATAGACGTTTTCGGGATTGCGTTGTTCGACGCGCGCCATCGACGCTTTGGCGAGCGACGTTTCGAGCGCGAGCACGCGATCGGCAGCGGCCGCGGCGTCCGAAGCGGAGCTGCCCGCCAGCTCGAACATCTTCGCCACGTGCGTCGCGTACTGCTTACGCGTATCGGCGAACTTGGCGTCATCGCGCAGGTAGTAATCACGATCCGGCAGGCCGAGTCCGCCCTGGGAGATCGAGGCTATGATCATGTTGCTGTTCTTGAAATCGTTCTGCGCGGAGAAGCGGAACAGTGATGCCACGCCCTGCTGCTGCAGGCTCTGGATTTCGATGACGAGCTGCTCGCGCGTGTTGATCGCGGCGATGCGATCGAGCGCGGGACGAATCGGCTGCACGCCGGCTGCTTCGATCGCTGACTCGTTCGTGCACGCGGCCCAGAAGTCGCCGACTTTCTGTTCGGCGGAACCCGGCGCAGCGTTCGTCAGCTTGGCTGATTCTTCGAGGATGTGGCGCAGCGTTTCGCGATTGCGCTCGGCCACTTCCTCGAAGCGTCCGAAGCGCGAGTACGTCGACGGCAGCGGATGCGACTTGATCCAGCCGCCCACCGCGTATTCGTAAAAGTCGTCGCACGGCGAAACGGTGCGGTCGACTTGCGAGAGCTCGAAGCCGTGATCGCCGAGGAGCGGTTTGGGCGGTGGAGGGGGCGGGGCGGCTTGCGGTTGGCGCGACGAAGCGCAGGACGCGGCGAAAAGCGCGGCGGAGAGCAGGAGCAGAGCGCGTTTCATGGCGCGCGAAATATATGACAAGCAGCCGCTCGCGAAGAACGTTGGAGCGGCGGGGCGT
>DASSMK010000296.1:0-7246 GCA_035688915.1 Thermoanaerobaculia bacterium | reverse complement strand
GAACCAGCTGCGCGGCTGGCGAAAGTTGGCCGGCGCGATGACGGTGGACAGGTCGTAGCGCGGCGAGAGCTCGCGGCGGAACTCGATGTTCAGGAGCTCCACGTCTGCCTGCCCGTGCCACGTGCGGAGGCTCTTGCCGCCGGTCGCGTACACATTGATGTCGCGCGAAAACTGCGCTTGCGCCGCCGCCGCCCACAGCGCCAGCAGCATCGTCACGATCGTCCGAACCAAGGCTCTCCCTCCTTGCGAGGCGCGGAAGTTTACCCAAGCTACGGCGCGATGGCGCGGCCGGATTTCAGCGACGCGCGGCAGCGCTGTCGCCCGCGGCAAACTCAGCGGGATCGAGCTCGAGATCGCTGCGCATTGGGCCGTCGCCGCACACGCCTTCGTACACGCGTTTGGCCAGGTCGCGATCGAGATGCGAGTAGACGATGCCGTCCGCGATCATGTTCGGACCGTGATCGCAAAGGTCGAGGCAGGAGACCTGGCAAACGCGCACGCTGGCCTTGCGACCCTGCTTCTTGTTGAAGTCTTTCAGCTCGTTCTGGATGCACTCGCCGCGCTCGGTGCCGTGCTTCTCGTCATTGCACCGTTTGCCGGTGCAGACCAGGAAGTGCTTCTCGAATGGATATCGCATCAGACCGCCGCCGCCGCGGCTGCAGGCGCGACGAATTTTTTTCCCACATCGAACACGTGTTTCAAATCCTTCGGCGAGCAAGCCTCGGCATACAGCCGCGCCACCGGCTCGGTGCCCGACAGCCGGAAGAGCAACCACGTCTGATCGTTGAAGATCAGCTTCACGCCGTCGGTGGTGTTCACTTCGCGCACTTTTAGATCGTCGAGCTGCGCGGGCGGATCGGCGAGTTTCTTCGCCAGCGATTCTTTGAGCGACGCGGTGAGCTTGAGGTCCGCGCGCCTCGTGTAGAAGTAGCCGAACTCCTCGTGCATCTCTTCGATGAGCTGCGGCAGGCGCTTGCCTGTGCGCGCGACCATCTCCGCGACGAGGAGGCAAGCCAGCACGCCGTCTTTTTCTGGCAGGTGGCGATACATCGAAACGCCGGCGCTCTCTTCGCCGCCGAGGGCGATCTTGTCTTCGAGAATGAGCTCGCCGATGTACTTGAAGCCAACCGGCGTTTCGTACAGCGGTACGCCGAGTTTCTTGGCGATGGCATCGATGAGATGCGTCGTGGCGACGGAGCGCGCCAGACCGCCGGGGATGTTGCGGAAGCGCTTCAGATAGACGGCCAGCAGCGCCAGGATCGTGTTGGGCGAGACGAAGCGATTGCGGTCGTCGATGATGCCGAAGCGATCGGCGTCGCCATCGGTGGCCAGACCGAGATCGAACTTTTCTTCCGTGACCACGCGGCGCAGATCGCCGAGGTTCTTTTCGCTGCACTCCGGCGAGAAGCCGCCGAAATACGGGTCGCGGTAATTGTGGATGATCTTCACTTCGATGCCCGACTCGAGGAGGAAGTAGTCGAGGTAATCGCGGGACGTGCCGTAGAGCGAATCGATGGCGATGCGGAGACCGGAATTGCGAATGGCCTCCATGTCGATCTTCTGCCGCAGCTCGGTGAGGTAACGGTCTTTCGGATCGATCTCTTCGATCAGCTCTTCGCGTGCGTAGACGTCGACGCGCTCGTGGCGATCCTGCACCGCGTGCACTTCGGTTTCGATCTGCCGCGTGATCTCCGGCAGCGCGGGCGCGCCGTTGGAGGTCGAGAACTTCAAGCCGTTGTATTCGGGCGGATTGTGCGAGGCAGTGAAGTTGATCGCGCCCATGGCGCGGCGGCGGATGATCTCGAAGGAGACGCAGGGCGTGGGCACGTCGCGCGTGCAGAGAAAGGCTTTGATGCCGTTGAAGGCCAGAACTTTCGCCGCTTCCGAAGCGAACTTTTCGGAGAGAAAACGGGTGTCGTACGCGACGATGACGCCCGTTCCCGCAACCTTCGATTTCTTCAGATAGTTGGCGATGCCCTGAGTGGCGATGCGGACGCTCTCGAACGTGAAATCTTCACCGATGACGCCGCGCCACCCGGAGGTCCCGAACTTGATCATTGAGCTCTCTCTTCGCCCCGCGAGAGGAAGCGGGAACGTTAGCACAAGAACGGGCCGGCATCGCGCCGAAGACCTTGCGGCGGCGGAGAGCCCGCCGCCGCAAGGCTGGGGAGGTTCGCTTTACTTCGGAACGGTCACGGTCACAGTCGCCAGCGTCGTGTTGCTGAAGCGGTCGGCCACTGCGACGGTGATGGTGTAGACGCGGCCGTTGCCGGTGCCGGAGCGTTCCGCGCGCAACTGCAGCGTGAGCGCGCCGGTGATGGCCCAGTCGGGAGCGGTGTCGCCGTCGCCGAGGCCTTGCACGGGCTCGCTGCTGGTGACGGAGATGATGCGCGCGATCGGTTTGACGTCACCCGCGTCGGTGGTGGCGAGGGAGATCGCGACGTCCTGCATCTTGTGATTCGGCGTGCGGAGCACGTTCGGCGAGGCGGTGATGCTCACGACCTTCGGCGCGGTCGTGTCGCGGACGGTGACGCTGAAGCTGCCGCTGGCCGCGTTGCCCGACGAATCTTTGGCGCTGCACGAAACGGTGCGCATGCCGATGGCGAAGAGCGATCCGGATGCGGGCGTGCACTGCACGGCCACCACGCCGTCTTTGATATCGATCGCGGAGGCGGACCACGTGGCGACTGCGCCGCTCGCGGAGGTCGCTTCGAGCACGATCGGCGCGGGGAGCGTGAGCACCGGCGCTTTCGTATCGCGCACGGTCACGGTGAAGCTGCCGTTCGCGGCATTGCCTGCCGCATCTTTCGCGCTGCAGGAGACGGTGCGGATGCCGAGCGCGAACATCGAGCCGGAAGCGGGCGTGCACTGCACGGGAACCGCGCCGTCTTTGATGTCGATCGCGGAGGCGGTCCACGTGGCGACTGCGCCGCTGGTGGACGTCGCTTCGAGCACGATCGGCGTGGGAAGCGTCAGCACCGGCGCCTTCGTGTCGCGCACGGTCACGGTGAAGCTGCCGTTGGCGGTATTGCCTGCCGCATCTTTCGCGCTGCACGAAACGTTGCTGATGCCGAGGGCGAACGTCGATCCGGAAGGCGGCGTGCACTGCACAGCCACCGCGCCGTCTTTCGCATCCAGAGCGCTTGCGGTCCACGTCGCAACGGCGCCGTTCGGCGAAGTCGCTTCGAGCACGATCGGCGAGGGGAGCGTCAGCACGGGCGCCTTCGTGTCGCCGACGGTGACCGTGAAGCTGCCACTGGCGGTGTTACCTGCCGCATCTTTCGCGCTGCAAGAGACGTTGTTCGTGCCGAGCGCGAAGAGCGAGCCTGATGGCGGCGTGCACTGCACGGTCACGGCGCCGTCTTTCGCGTCAAGCGCCGAGGCGGTCCACGTGGCGACCGCGCCGTTCGCGGATGTCGCTTCGAGCACGATCGGCGAGGGGAGCGTGAGCACCGGCGCCGTCGTATCGCGGACAGTCACAGTGAAGCTGCCTTTCGCCGCGTTACCCGCCGCATCCGTGGCGCTGCACGAAACGTTGTTCGTGCCGAGGGCGAACGTCGATCCGGAAGCGGGCGTGCACTGCACGGTCACCGCGCCGTCTTTCACGTCGGTCGCAGAAGCGGTCCAGGTGGCCACCGCGCCGTTCGCGGAAGTTGCTTCGAGCACGATCGGCGAAGGCAGCGTGAGCACCGGCGCCGTCGTATCGCGCACGGTCACGCTGAAGCTGCCAGTCGCGCTGTTACCTGCCGCATCGGTCGCGCTGCACGAAACGTTGTTCGTGCCGAGGGCGAACGTCGATCCGGAAGGGGGCGTGCACTGCACGGTCACCGCGCCGTCTTTCACGTCGGTCGCAGAAGCGGTCCACGTCGCAACCGCGCCGTTCGCGGAAGTCGCTTCGAGCACGATCGGTGAGGGGAGCGTGAGCACCGGCGCCGTCGTATCGCGCACGGTCACGGTGAAGCTGCCATTCGCGGCGTTACCTGCGGCATCCGTTGCGCTGCACGAAACGTTGTTGATGCCGAGCGCGAACGTCGATCCGGAAGCGGGCGTGCACTGCACGGTCACCGCGCCGTCTTTGATGTCGGTTGCGGACGTGGTCCACGTCGCCATCGCGCCGTTCGCCGAAGTCGCTTCGAGCACGATGGGCGAGGGAAGCGTCAGCACCGGCGCCGTCGTATCGCGCACGGTCACGGTGAAGCTGCCATTCGCGGTGTTACCCGCCGCATCGCTCGCGCTGCACGAAACGTTGTTCGTGCCGAGCGCGAAAGTCGATCCGGAAGCGGGCGTGCACTGCACGGCCACCGCGCCATCTTTCGCATCGAGCGCTGAAGCAGTCCACGTCGCAATCGCGCCGTTCGCGGACGTTGCTTCGAGCACGATCGGCGAAGGAAGAGTCAGCACCGGCGGCGTCACGTCGCCGGTGACCGTCACGTTGAACTTGCCGGTGGCGGTGTTGTTCGACAGATCCTTCGCCGAGCAGTTGACCACCGTCGTGCCGATCGCGAAGAGGCTGCCGCTCGCAGGCGTGCACTGCACCGAAACGCCGCCATCCACCGCATCCACGGCGAAGGCGGTCCACGTCACGTTCGCGCCGGCGGCTGAGGTCGCGGCCACGGTGATGCCAGTGGGGAGCGTCAGCACCGGCGGCGTCGTATCGCTGCTCAGCGCGCGGATCCAGATCACGCGATCGGTCGAGAGCACGAGATCGAGATCGCCATCGTTATCAATATCGCCCGCCGCGAGCTCCTGCACGTACGCATCCGGCATGAAGTCCGCCGCGTCGAGATCGGCGCTGTTCACCGCGGTCGAGCCCTGGCTGCCCGCCACCACGATGTTCACGTTCTTCAGCGACGTCACGGCCATGGCGATGTCCGGCTTGCCGTCGCCCGAGAAATCGGCAACGGTGATCGAGCGCGGATCGGGCGGAATGCGGAACGTGGAGATGGTCGTGAATTGCGGCCCGCGATAGGCCTTGATGTCGAACGCGTGATCGCCGTTCGTCACGATGTCCGCGCGGCCGTCGTTGTTGAAGTCGCCGATGCCGACGTCGATCGACGCGCGGCCGATCAGATCCTGCGTGGTGGTGAGGCCGAGGCCGGGCTTGTTGAAGAAGACGCGGGCGGCGACGGTGTTGTACGGCACCGTCGAGACGACGACATCGATGCGGCCGTCGGCGTCGAGATCGCGCGCGTAGACGTGAACGATGCCGCGTGCGCTCGGGCCGAACGAATCCGGCGTGCCGTTGAACGACCACGGATACGACACCGACGACGTGAAGCCGCTGGCGCCGGATGTGACGAAGAGCGCCTGCGGCGCGTTCATGCCGTGATTGGCAGTGATCGCGTCGGCGTAACCGTCGCCGTCGATGTCGGCCATGTCGAAGTTGTAAGCAGCGTCGCTCTCCGGCGTCGTGTACGGACCGTCGACGCTGAAGCCATTGCCGTCGCGCCGCACGATCTGCAGCTGGCCTGATTGGCCGTCGGCGCGCGCGTAGATCGCGATGTCGCGATCGCCGTCGTTGTCGGCGTCGACGATGCGCGGCTGCGCGTACGACCAGCCGGCGCCCGGAAGCGCGGTGATCGGCACGCTCGCTTTCAGCGTGGCCTCGCCGGCCTTCGAGATCGAGAAGATCTGCAGCGGGCCGTCGTTCAGCACCACGAGCTCATTGGCGCCGTCGCCATCGACGTCGCCGATGGCCACCTGCACCGCAGTGCCGTTGGGCGAGACGTCCAGACGCCTGGTGCCGAAGGCCACCAGCGCGAAGGCTGTTTGCGTCAGCGAGAAACACACGAGGACCGCGACGAACAATCGTTTCATCTAATTACTCTCCGTTGGTGATTGGGCGGGAACCCGCGTGATTTTCGCACCGGTGCCCCCAGCGAAATGCGCGGCGACGCGAGTGCCGACCACCGGTGTGACGAAAGCACTCCAGCGTGGGACGAACCGCGATTAAGGACTTCTCTGCGTCGGCTGGTTCGCGCCGCTACGGCTTGGCGACGATCACCGTGCGCGTCGGGAAGGCCAGGTCGATCTGCTCCGCGGCGAACGTGCGCAGGATGTCGAGGTTGATGGCCTGCTGCACCGCGGCCAGCTCCTTGTACTCCGGCGTCGTCACGAAATAGACCGCCTCGAACTCGCACGCCGACTCCCCGAGCGCGACGAAATGCGCACGCTCGAAGCGCGCCCGTTCGTGCTTCTCGATCAGCGACTGCAGCAGCGTCGGGATGCGCTCCAGCTTCTCCACCGGCGTGCCATAGACCACGCCTACGCGAAACGAGCCGCGGCGTTCCGTCATCCGTTTGAAGTTGCGCACGCGGCTCTTCAGCAGGTCGCCGTTCGAGAAGACCAGCTCCTCGCCGGAGATCGCGCGGATGCGCGTCGTCTTCAATCCCACCTGCTCCACCGTGCCGGTGAATTGGTCGACGCTGATGGTGTCGCCGATGACGAACGGTTTGTCGATCACGATCGACAGCGACGCGAAGAGATCGCCGAGGATGTTCTGCATCGCGAGGGCGACGGCGACGCCGCCGATGCCGAGGCCGGCGATGATGGTGCCGATGTTGTAGCCGAGGTTTTCGAGGGCAAAGAGAAAGGCGATGATCCAGACGGCGGAGATGATGGCGATGCGGAAGATGTGCACCGTCATCTGCGACGAAGGATCGCGCTCCACGCGCGTGCGGCGGTAACGGCGCAGCCAGAGATCGCCGAAGCCGGCGGCCCACAGCGCGAACTGCGCGATGAGCGAGAGGTTGGCCAGCATCTTCAGCAGCCGGTAGATCTCGCGCGGCATGGTCAGCGCGCGGGCGCCGAGGAAAATGGCCGGGACGAGAATGAGGAGCAGCTTCGTGCGCTGCGCCGAATCGAGCAGAAAGTCGTCGACGTCCGTCGCGGTCTTGTGCGCATGCCGGAACCGCCACATCAAGGCCCAGCGCACGAGCGCAACGATCACCATCACGCCGACGGCGATGCCCGCGGCGATGGCCAGCTCGCGCGGAGAATTGCCGATCAGAACCTCGCGGATGGACACGGGGGGATGGTATCGCACCGCTGGCCCCGCCCCCGCCCCCCGCCCAGGCTCACAGGCTCGCAGGCTCACAGGCTCGCAGGCTCACAGGCTCACAGGCTCACAGGCTCACAGGCTCAAAGGCTCAAAGGCTCAAAGCAGCGCCGGCGTCGTGATGCGGATGCCGATGGCACATGCCACACGCGCCAAGGCGCACGCGCGTAGGTCGCGATTCCTTTTGCG
>DASSMK010000295.1:0-10486 GCA_035688915.1 Thermoanaerobaculia bacterium | reverse complement strand
GGCGCCCGCCGCTCCAACCTCAGGGCGATCAATCGCGCGCGGCGGCGGCGGGAACGGCGATGCCCATCAGCGTGCGCGCGAGCTCCTCGGCTTTCGCGACACCTTCCTTCTCGACAACTTCGATCGCGGTGTCGCGCGCTTTCTCCATCAGTTCGTGATCGCGAAGGATGTTGCCGAAGCGGAAGCGCGGCACGCCGGATTGCTTCGTGCCGAGGAACTCGCCGGGGCCGCGCGTGTTGAGATCCTGCTCGGCCACTTCGAAGCCGTCGCGCGTTTTCTCGAAGAGGTCGAGGCGCTGCTTCGCTTCCAGTCCCGCGCTCTCTTCGCGAAGCAACACGCAGTACGACTTCCGCTCGCCACGTCCGACGCGGCCACGCAACTGGTGCAATTGCGAGAGGCCGAAACGGTCGGCGTCGACGATGAGCATGATCGACGCGTTCGGCACATCGATGCCTACTTCGATGACGGTGGTGGAAACGAGAATGTCGATCTCGCCGCGCTTGAAGCGCTGCATCGTTTCTTCTTTTTCGGCGGGCTTCATGCGGCCGTGCAGCATGGCCAGCCGGCGATTCGGAAAGCGCGCGGTCATCATCTCGAAGCCGAGCGAGAGCGGTTTGAGGTTCGACTTCTCCGACTCTTCGATGATCGGGTAGACGACGTACGCCTGCGCCCCGTCATCGATTTGCTTGTCCATGAAGTCGTAAACGCGCTCCGATTCGTGCGCGGCGCGAACGACCGTCTTGATGCGCTGGCGTCTGGGCGGCAGCTCGTCGATGACCGACAGCTCCAGATCGCCGAACATCGCCAGCGCGAGCGAGCGCGGAATGGGCGTCGCGGTCATCACCAGAATGTCCGGCGTCTCCGCTTTCGCGAAGAGCGCCTGGCGTTGCTCGACGCCGAAGCGATGCTGTTCGTCGACGATGGCCAGACCGAGGGAGCGGAACTTGATGCGGTCTTCGAGGAGTGCGTGCGTGCCGACCACCAGTTGGATGTAGCCGTCGCGCAAACCGGCGACGAGCGTGCGGCGCTCGCCGGCTGACATCGAGCCGGTCGCTTTGGCTACTATCAAAGAGTGGTCAACTAGTTGACGAATTCTTTGGTAGTGCTGTTCGACGAGAATCTCGGTCGGCGCGAGCAATGCCACCTGATGCCCGTTGCGGATCATGATGATCGCGGCGATCAGCGCCACGATGGTCTTGCCGCTGCCGACGTCGCCCTGCAGCAGGCGGTACATCGGCTTGTCGGAGCGAAGGTCATCGGCAATTTCGCGTAGCACACGTTTCTGTGCACCCGTGAGCTTGAATGGAAGGATGCGCTTCACCTCTTCGCGCAACGCGTCGTCGATCTGAATGCGCCGCGTCTTGCGCACCACTTCATCGTTCGCACGGCGCACGCGCAGCGCCAGCTGAAACGTGAAGAACTCCTGCAGGATCACGCGGCGGTGCGCTTCGCTGCGATTGCGGAGGAACGTCTCCGACAGTTCCGCGGGATGGTGCAGCTGATCGATGGCAGGAACGAGATCGATGACGCCGAGGCGGTCGCGCAATGCGGGAGGCATCGGATCGGCGACGGATGGCAGGAGCGCCAGCGCGGAATCGACCATGCGCCGCAGAACCTTCGGCGGGATGTTGCCGATCTTCGAGTAGATCGGGACGATCGAGCCTTCTTCCTCTTCGTCGCCTTCAAACTTTTCCCAATCGGGACTCTCGATGGCGATGGCGTTGTAGCCGCTCGCGCGCGGTGCGCCATAGACCGAGAGCCGATCGCCGCGCGCGATCTGATCGGCGAGATAGGCTTGGTTGAACCACACGAGCTTCACCGCGCCGCTGCCGTCGTCGATCACCGCTTCGAAGAGGCGCATGCGCTTGCGCGGCGAGATGCTCGCGTGCGCCGACGTCACGCGCCCGCGGAGCAGCACCGGCGTATCGAGTGAGCGGCTGAGATCTGCGATGCGCGCGGGATAGCGGCGGTCTTCGTAGCGGAACGGAAAGTAGTAGAGGAGATCGCGAACCGTCTCGATGCCGGCATCGCGCAAGAGACGCGCGCGGCCTTCGCCGACGCCTTTCACGAACTCGATGGGCGTGTCGACCGTCACGAGAGGGATTCTCGCAAGAAGTGGCGAGATTGCAGCGGCTTTCTACCGTCGGTAGAACGCGCTCAGTCGAACACCGTTTTGAACGAGATCAGCCCGATCTTCAACAGGTCGCCGTTGTGGATCGTCACAGGCACGCCGGTGGGGATGCGCTGGTCGTTCACGAACGTGCCGTTCACGGTGCCGACTTCCTCGAGTACGTGGTAATCGGCGCCGGTGCGGATGATCTTGGCGTGGCGCCGCGAGACGGAGCGATTCGTATCGACGGGCGTCAGATCGATGTCGGGAAGAATGCCCGTGACCGGATCAGCGCGGCCGATCGTGGTCTCGTCGCCGGTGGAAAAGAAGAATGCGGTGCCGGTAGCCACATCGACCAACCGATGCCGCGCCGCGCGCTCGACCGGAGCGATCTGCGTGGCATCGAGCGAGGCGTGCTCCACGTCGACTTTGCGTCCCGCCAGTTTCTCGAGCAGCGTGTTCGCTTCGCGCAGACGCTTCGAGTACTTGCGGATGATGCGCACCGCCACTTCGGGGTTCTTGCGAAGCATCTCGTCGAAGCGCGAGCCGTTGATGGCGACCGCTTTCACTTCGGTGACGGCGACCGCGTCGGCCGTCCGCGGCAGCGCTTCGAGCACCGCCATCTCGCCGAAGAAGTCGCCTTTCTCCAGGCGCGAGAGGGTGTGCGACTCGGTGCCGAGATGTTTGATGATCTCGACCTCTCCCTCCTGGATGATGAACATCTCCGTCCCGAGGTCTCCCTCGGCGAAGATGCGCTCACCGGCTTTGTACGTCAGGAGCGAGTCTTTGACGGCGTCGCGGCCGGCGCCGGTGGTTTTGAACACGGCGCGCAGCGGCTCATGACGATTTCTCATTGCGCGACCACCGCCTCCGCAATCGTGAAGGCAAGCGCGCGAGTATCGAGTCGGACCGTCGATCCAATGGGCATCGCCAGATTGTCGCCGTAATGACCGAAGGGAAGATTGTGTACGACGGGGATCCGGAGCGGCTCGAAGAAATCGCGAAGAAGCTCCAGCATTTCGGCCTCTCCTCCGCACCCTTTCAGCTTGCCGATGACCACCCCTCGAATGCGCTGCATTCTGCCAGACAGCCGTAAGTGGGTCAACATACGGTCGACGCGATAAACCGCTTCGTCCACCTCTTCGAAAAACCAGATTCCGCCGTCGGGCCAATAGTCGTAAGGCGTGCCTGTGAGAGCGGCGGTGAGCGAGAGGCAACCGCCGAACAACTCGCCTTCAATCTCACCGTCGTAGAGCACGTTTTCGCGGCCGAAACCGTAGGTCAGCGGCGCATCTCCGCGCAGTAGACGCCACAGCCACTCTTCGTGCTCCTGCGAGAGGGCGTCGTAAAAATCGAGGTTCAGCATCGGGCCGTGAAACGATGCGACATTCGCTTGCGTGGCCAGCGCCTGATGAATGGCGGTGACGTCGCTGAAGCCGACCAGCGGGCGTGGATTGGCGCGCATGGCTTCGTAGTCGATGCGATCGAGAATGCGCATCGCCCCGTAGCCGCCGCGCGCGAAGAAAAACGCGTCGTAGCGATCGTCGCGCAGCGCGGCGTTCAGCTGCTCCGCGCGCTCATCATCTGATCCGGCCAGGTAGTGCCGATAGCGATGATCGACGTTGTCGACAATCGTGACGCGATGCCCGCGCTGCTCGATGCGCCGCGCCGCGGCTTCGATGCGCGCGCGCTCCGACGCGCCGGAGGCCGCGAGGACAGCGATGTGTGCGTGATCAGGAAGCGCGCGCGGACGACTGAGCATGTGGCGCGCGATTGTAGTGGGAGTGAGGAGGAGATGGCGTGGCGCCGATCACGTTTCGACCGGCGCCACAGAACTCAATGTGCAAAGCGGCCCTGTAAGCCGAATTCTGTTCCTCTTGCGAGGTGAGGACCATTCATCTGCCGCACGCGTTACCGCGGCGGTCAAGCAACCTACCCGGACACTCGAACGGGAACGGGCGGTCCCATCATGTCCCTATTTGGTCTTGCTCCGCAGGGGGTTTGCCATGCCGTCACCACTCACGTGGGACGCGGTGCGCTCTTACCGCACCGTTTCACCCTTACCACCGCGATGTTGCCATCGCAGTTCGGCGGTTTGTTCTCTGTTGCACTTTCCGTCGCGTCGCCGCGCCTGGCCGTTAACCAGCCTGCTGCCCGTGGGAGTTCGGACTTTCCTCGACTCTTGCGAGCCGCGGTCCTCCGTTCCGCTTCACACGTCCGACATAACAGCCACCGTCGGCAAAACTTCCCGGGAAATTGCTGCTGCTAAATGTCTGCTGTTTTAAGCAGTTAGATTTCTTGTCGGCGTGCCGACATTAAAAATCGATCCGGTTTTTGGGATCACAAAAGTACGTCTCCCAATCCCCTTCCGCCGTCTCTTCCGTCGTCCCGGCCAACTCCACTTCGCGCAGGAACTTCTGCGGCGCGACCACTTCCACTTGCCGGCGCGCCACGCGAGCAGCCAGCCCGCGATCGGATGTGACCACGCTCCAACCGCGGCCGTTCGCCGCACGCTCCGCGATGAGATCGTCGGCGGCGCGTGTGCCGCTGAACGCAATCGTGACGGCGCCGAGGTGCTTGGCGAAACTGGGCGGCTCGGGGCCGTCGAAGATGCAGGTGACGCGCGTCTTCTTCGCCCGCGCAAAACTCGCCAGCAGCCTCACCAGCCCCCGCTTCGGCTCCTCGGCGTGCCGGTCCTGCCGCATCACGCCGAGAAGGTTGTTGCCGTCGACCAGCCAGGGCATTGCGCCCCTCCTGCAGTTAGCGAGGCACCGAAACAACGCGCGCGGCAGGATCGCGGAGAGCCGCGGGCAAGCTCGCGAGCGCACGCTGCGCTTCCTCACGGCTGCCGTAGCGCCCGTAGTACGCGCGATAGCAGCTTCCGCCATGCTTCAGGAACCAGACGTCCATGCCGCCGCTGCGCAACGCGTTCGTGACGCTCCCCGTCTTGCAGTAGATCGCGAACTGGACGGTGAAGTTGCCGGCCTTGTTCGCAGCGAACTGCGCCGCCATCTCGTCGTAACGGCGGCGTGTTTCCGTCTCCGCCGCGGATGCGGGCGCAGGCGTCGTCGTCGGACGTGAGGAGTTCGTGATGACCATGCCGCCGTTCGGCGCCTGATGCATCGAGACAGTGCTCGGCGCCGCGGCGGGCGTCTTCGCTTTCACGACGGGCAACGCAGTCTGCGGAGCCGGCGATGCCGTTGCGACAGCCGTCGGACGCGCAGGCGCAGCTGTGGTCGTTCGAGCCGGTGCCATAGTCGTTGTCGTAGCCGGTGCGACCGTCGTGGTCGTGGCCGGAGCACTGCTGGTCGTAGCGGGAGCCGGAGCGACGGTGGACGTCGACATCGTTTCCGTGAGTGGCGTCGCTTCCGCCACCGTCGTCGTGGCCGGACGTGGTGCCGGTCGTCGTGGCCGCGTCGTCACCACCGCTGCGGTGGCGGTGGCCTCATCCTGCTGCTTCTGCCACCACCAGAACGCGCCGTAGCCGAGGGCGGCGAGCACGAAGATCGTCATGAGCGCGACGAGCAAACCGTGGCGGCCCTTCCGCTTCGGCTCCTTGCGCGCGAACATCGACGGTCCTGCCGCCGCCGCCGGAGCGGTCGCGGAGACGCTGCTCACCGGCACGGCCGCACGCCGCGCCGTCTCGATCTGCGCTTCATCGAAGCCCCACTGCTCTTCTTCCGCTTCCGCGGCTGGTTCGATCGCCGCCGGAATCGGCACCGCCACCGGCGCGCGCGGCGGCGTATCCCACGCCGGCATCTTCGCCGTCGTCGCTTCCGACTCCGCGACGTCCGTTGCTGGGTCGGCGTACGAATCGGCGTCGTACGAATCGGCCACCGGCTCGGCATCGAAGCTCATCGACGGAACCGGCGCGTCATCGAGCTCGAAGTTCGGCGCGGAGTACGCCGTTTCCGGCGCCACGACCGGAGCTTCGCCCGGGTCGCTCCAGATATCCGCGGCATCCGCGACACCGGCAGACTCGAACGAAAAGTCGTCGAAGCTCGACGGAGAAACCTGAGGCGTTACTTGAGGTTCAACAATCTGCGCCGCGTGCGTGACGACACCGAGCACCGACAGCGCGTGCAGCAGTTTGTAGACGTTGAACGTGTCGCGGCCGGACGCGAGAGCGATCTCGCTGGCGTTGTTAAAGCCATCGATTTGCGCGGCGATCGCCTCCGCATCTTCGTTGAGGCCGAGGCGGCGGAAGACTTCGTCGAATTCCGGCGTCTTGGCGAAGACCGCGGAGCCGCCGTCCATCGCCTTCTCGAAACGCTGGCGATCCTGACCGGTGACGATCAGTTCCACGAGGATCTGCGGCAGCGGGAAGAGCGTTCCTTCTTCGCGCTTCGGGAGGTAGTCGGCGACGACGGTGAACGAGCCGTTGCTCCAGCCGAGAATGGAGCGGATGACGCCGATGACCTGGACGCGGCGCGCCCACGTCAGTTCTTTGCGCGTGATGAAGCCGAGGTTGAGGAGCGCGTCGCCGAGCGTCTCGTTTTCTTTGCGCTTCGCGAGCGCCTGCTTCACATGCTCGCGCGACACTTTGCCGGCGCGCATGAGGATCTCGTCGATCGAATCAGAACGGTCGTTCGTCGACGCGGACAGCACGTCGCCGTTCTTGAAGTAGATGATCTTGATGATCCCGTCGCTCTCGAATCGAATCGCGCCGGTGAACTGCTCCCGCCACAGCTCGACGAGCCGCTCAATGAGCTCGATCTCGCCGATTTCGCCTTCCAGCTTCATTCCCCCGCCCCTTCGTACTTTCTACTGGTCGTCGGACCGGAGGGGATTATAGGCGCTGGCGCGCCCGGATTGAGGCTCATGGGCGCATAGGCTCATGGGCTCATAGCAGCGCGCGCCACGCGAGACTCACCCGAACGCGCTTGCCGCATGCTGATCTGCGACGACTGCACAGCACGTCCGGCCGCCTCTATGAGCCCATGAGCCTATGAGCCTATGAGCCTCGTTTCGCGCAGCTCGCGCCCCGCGCAAACCTACCCGTGCAACTCATCCCACAACGTCTGTCCGACCTTGCGTCCGAGGACGTTGATGAGGTCTTGCGCGGAGGCTTGGCGGATCGCGGAGACGCTGCCGAAGCGTTCGATCAAGACGCGCTTGCGCTTCTCGCCGATGCCCGGGAGATCGTCCAGCGCGCTGTGCAGCGTCCGTTTCGAACGGCGCTTGCGATGCGAGGAGACGGCGAAGCGGTGCGTTTCGTCGCGCACCATCTGCAGGAGTTGCAGTGCGACGTCGTGGCGATCGAGGCGGATCGGCTCATCGCGATCAGGCACGTAGATCTCTTCTTCGCGCTTTGCCAAACCCGCGATGGGGATCTCTTCGACGCCAAGTTTGTTCAGCGCCGCCAGCGCCGCGTTCAACTGGCCGCGGCCACCGTCGATGAGGATCATGTCCGGCAGCGTCTTCTTCTCTTCGAGCAGCCGCCGGTACCGCCGGTCCACCGCTTCGGCCATCGAGCGGAAGTCGTCCGCGCCAATCACCGTCTTGATGTTGAAGACGCGGTATTGGTTCTTGTCGAACTTGCCGCGATCGAGCACGACCATGCCGGCCACGGAATCGGTGCCCTGGATGTTCGAGATGTCGAATGACTCGATTTTCTGGATGTCGCGGTGGTAGCCGAGAAGCTGGCCGAGGCGGGTGGCGGCGATTTGCAGGCGATCCTGCTGCGCTTTGCGGAAGCGCGATTCGTGGGAGATCCGCGCATTGCGAGTGGCCAGCTCGATCCGGTCCACCCCTTTGCCGCGCTGCGGCACGCGCACGTGCGTTTTGCGGCCCGACTGCGAGCTCAGCCAGTCGTTCACCAGCTCCTCTTCATCCACGTCGAATGGAATGAGGATCTCCTGTGGAATGAAGAGGTTATCCTGATAGTAGCGCTGCAGAACCTCGCTCAGAAAGTGGCCGGGGTGGTACTCCTCCACCTTCTCCCAGAAGAGCTCGCGACGATCGACGACGTTGCCGTCGCGGATGACGAATAGCTGCACCGCCACGTCGCTCCCCTCTTCGTAGAGTCCCCAGACGTCGACGTCTTCTTCGCCCGCTGACGCTACCTGCTGCTCAGCCTGGATTCGCTCGACCGTACGCATGAGGTCGCGGTAATACGACGCCACTTCGAAGTTTTCGTTTTCAGCGGCGCGGCCCATCCGCTCGCGGAGACGCTCCTGCAGCTGCTTCGATTTGCCGCCGAGGAAGAGCACGACGTCGTCGACCATCTCGCGGTACTCGCCGGAGGTGGTCAGGCCGACCACGCACGGGCCGAGGCACTGGTGCATGTCGTAATAGAGGCAGGGACGCGCCAGCGCGCTCTTCCCCTCGTGGATGTCGAGATCGCAGCTGCGCAGCTTGAACTGGTCCGCTACCAGTTTGAGAATCCGGCGTGCGGTGCCGGCGAAGAAGGGACCGAAATAGACGTCGCCTTTCTTCCGATCCGTCCGCCGCGTAAAGACCACCCGCGGATAGTCCTCGGATACTGTGACTTTCAGATACGGATACGACTTGTCGTCGCGCAGCAGGATGTTGTAGCGCGGCTGATTCGTCTTGATGAGATTGTTCTCGAGGAGGATGGCCTCGAGCTCATTGTTCGTGGCCACGAAATCGATCGTGTCGATCTCGTTCACCAGCGTCATCGTCTTCGCGTCGCGCGCGCCGCGGCCGAAGATGTACGAGGAGACGCGATTCCGTAGATTCCGCGCCTTGCCGACGTAGATCACCTCTCCCTCGGCGTTCTTGTGCATGTAGACGCCGGGACGCTCGGGGATCTCCTTGAGCCGTTCCTTGAGTTTGTCGAGCCGCGTGGACATTCGCTACCAAATGGCAGGCGACGTTAACCCGTAATGCCCTTCAGGAACTCCCCCGCCGCATCGCGAAATGCGTCGCTCCACTCATGCCCGCCGGCGAAGACGCAGCGCGTGACGCGCGTCCTCGCTTCGAGATAGCTCAAGTCGTTCTTGAACTTCTCGTCGGTGTACCACTCGTCGCGCGAACCGCGTGCGAGCAGCACAGGCGGTAGAGTCACCGAGGCGTCTTCTTTCACGTCGGGAGGGATGTCTCCACCGAGAAGAATCAAGCCGGCGGGGTGCGGGTGCGACCACGCTGCCGCGCGCATGGCCATCGCGGCACCTTGGGAAAATCCGAGGAACGCTACCTGGCGTGGAGCGGCGAACGTGGCGAGCACTCGGCGGACGTATTCGACGTTGTCGCGCAGCGCCAGCTCGCGATCGAGGCTGGTCATCCAGTTCGCCACCACCTGACCGGAGCGTGTGTAGAACGGATGCAGCGCCTGCACTGACACGAGCGTCCACTGCTCGACGTGCGGAATCTTGCGCAGCTCGTCGAGGTGCCACTCCGCGACTTCCGCGTAACCGTGAAAGCCCATCAGCAGGCGTTCGCCGCCGCGGTCTTCCACCAAATAGCGGCCATGCACCGGCGTCTCGATCGTGCGTGCTTCCATCGTCAGTCACTCCGCTGACTCGTCAACATGTTGACCAGTCATCCGAGCGGACATTGTATAGGTTGCGTAAATGGTCGCGTGACTGGAGAATGCGCGCCGTGAGTGGCGCACCGCACCTGATCCTGGTCGTCCCCTGCTACAACGAGGAGCAGCGGCTGCCGGTGGATGCCTTCCGCAATTTCGCGGTGCCCGGCGCGCGCATCGAGTTCTGCTTCGTCAATGACGGCAGTCGCGACGGCACGCTCCGCCTGCTGCAGTCACTGGCGGCCGAAGATCCGTCGCGCTACTCGGTGCTGAACTTGGAGAAGAACAGCGGCAAGGCGGAAGCGGTGCGCCGCGGGATCCTTGAGGCGATGGCGCGCAAGCCGGACCTCACCGGCTTCTGGGATGCCGACCTGGCCACGCCGCTGACGGAGCTGCCTGCGCTGCTCGGCATCTTCGCCGCCCGTCCCGAAATCGAGATGGTTTTCGCCGCGCGCGTTCGCCTGCTCGGCCGCGAGATCAGCCGCAATCCGATGCGCCACTACTTCGGCCGCCTCGGCGCGACGTTAATCTCCCAGACGCTCGGCCTCGCGGTCTACGACACGCAGTGCGGCGCGAAGCTGTTTCGCGTGAGCGAGCCGCTGCGCGTGTTGTTCGACAAGCCGTTCCTCTCGCGCTGGATCTTCGACGTGGAGATCATCGCCCGTCTCGTCGAGCAGCGCGGACGCAACGCCGCGGCCGGCGTGATCTATGAGCTGCCCATCAAGGTGTGGCACGACGTGAAGGGATCGAAGGTGACGTCAGGCGATTTCGCGAAGGCGCTGAAAGACCTGGCCAGAATCCGACGCGCGTACAAACTGCACTGAGTATTGGAGCGGCGGGCGCCCTCGCCCGCCGAAATCACACTATGACGCGACCGATGAACGGCG
>DASSMK010000294.1:0-6810 GCA_035688915.1 Thermoanaerobaculia bacterium | reverse complement strand
GGCGCCCGCCGCTCCAACGGTGCTGCTGGTTCCTCACGCAAATGGAGATGTCTGCCGTTTGCGCGATTCCGGCGGGCGAGGGCGCCCGCCGCTCCAACGGTTCCGCTGGTCCCTCGCCAGAGGGCTTTCGTCACCTCACTGGGGCGTTTCATCCCGCACCGCCCGCCGCCGCTGTCCCAGCGTAGTAGCCTCGCTGCATAACCGGAGCTCTCTCTCCACAACCAAAGCGAGGTTCTCATGTCCGCGAAAGTCACTGTTTTTTGTGCAGCGTTGCTCGCCGCCACGGCAGCCCGTGCGGCCACGTATACAGTCACCAATCTCAACGACCTCGGATCCGGCAGCCTTCGTGCGGCCGTGGCAAGCGCCAACTCGAATTCCGGCGCGGACACGATCGTCTTCCAGACGGGACTGACCGGAACCATCACGCTGACGACGGGCGAGCTCGATGTCACCGACTCGGTGACCATCACCGGCCCCGGCTCCGCGTCGCTCACGGTGAGTGGTAACGACCAGTCGCGCATCTTCCTCTTCAATCAATACGGCTCGTCGCACACGCACACCGTGTCCGGCCTGACGCTCACGCACGGCCGGCCGTTCGATAGCGGCGGCGGCATCCTCAGCTCGGGCGATACCCTCACGCTGAGCGACGTGCGCATCACCTACTGCGTGGCTGGTGGCGATGGCGGCGGTCTGGCGTTCTACGGACCGGGCTCGCTCAGCATCACGAACTCCGTCTTCAGCAACAACAGCGCGGAGAACGCGTCGTCGTGCTGGGAGTTCGGCGATGTGAACGGCGGTCGCGGCGGCGGCGTGTACGCGGATGAAGCGAGCTCCGTCTCCATCACCAGCTCAACGTTCTCGTCGAACGGCGCGCGCGCGGATGGCGGCGGTTTGGGCATCGTCGGCGCGAATAGTTCCGCGACGTCCGTTTCCATCACCAGCTCCAGCTTCACCAGCAACACCGCGGACGTTCTCGGTTGCGATCCGAAGAGCGGCGGCGGCATCTACTACGGTGGCCTCGGCAACGACGACACGCTGACCATCGATGATTCGACGATCGCCGACAACCTCGCCAACGGCGGCAACGCAGGCGGCCTGCTCCTCGGCGATCTCGACACCATCACCATGCGCCGCAGCACGGTCTCCGGCAACAACGCCAGCGGCGGCTACGGCGGCGGCATGGTGCTGTCGTACAACGAAGTGACGGTTCTCGAGAACGTCACCATCTCCACGAACACGGCCGCGACGAACGGCGGATCGCTCGCCGTAACGGCGCCTAGCTACTCGACCACGCTGCGCCACACCACCGTCACCGGCAACGGCGGCGGCACCAACGGCGGCATCTACGCGAGCGGCGGCACGGTCGTCACGCTCCGCAACTCGATCGCCGCGAACAGCGTCAATACGACGTCGAGCACCGCGTGCGACGATCTGAAGAACGACGGCACGTCTTCTTTCAACGTCACGTACACGCTCGTGGAGCAGCCGGGTGTATCAACGATCACTAGCGGCGGCGGCAACATCCTCAATACTGATCCGCAACTCGGAACGTTGCTGAACAACGGCGGTACGACGCTCACGCATCGTCCGGGTTGCTGCGCTCCGGTGCTGAATGCCGGCGACCCTGCGTTCAGCTCGCCCCCGTCTACCGATCAGCGTCTCGGCGCACGCGTAGTCGGCGGCCGCATTGACATGGGTTCCGTCGAACGTTGATTTCTCTCTCTTTTTCGAAACTGAGGTGTCTGTTGTTGAAACGATTCCTGCTTCTGTTCGTGACGCTGGCCGCGGCGACGGCGCATGCGGCCACCTTCACGGTCAACAATCTCAATGATGCCGGCGCGGGAAGTCTCCGCGCCGCAATCGCCAGCGCGAACGCGTTAGCCGGCGCCGACACGGTCGTCTTTCAGAACGGCCTGACCGGCACGATCACGCTGGTGAGCGGCGCGCTGGAAGTGAACGACTCGCTGACGATCACCGGCCCAGGCTCGGGCGTCATCACCATCGACGGCAACGATCAGAACCGCATCTTCCTGATGTCGGTCTTCAACACGTCGTTCACGCACAGCATCTCCGGCCTCTCCATCACGCATGGCCGGCCATTCGATGCCGGCGGCGGCATCCTCAGCTACGGCAACAACCTCACGCTCGACGACGTGAAGGTGACGAACTGCATCGCCGGCGGCGCGGGCGGCGGCCTCTATTTCTCCGGCGGCACGCTGGCCATCACCAACTCCGTCTTCAGCAACAACACCGCCGAAAACGCGTCGAACTGCTTCGAGCTCGGTGACGTCGGCGGCGGTCGCGGCGGTGGCATCTACGCCGACGACACCGCGTCCGTCACGCTCGACAACGTGACCTGTTCCGGCAACGGCGCGCGGGAAGACGGCGCCGGTCTCGGCATCGTGACGAGCATGACGCTCGCCTCCGTCGTGACGATCAGCAACTCCACCTTCACCGGCAACACCGCCGACGTTCTCGGCTGCGATGCGAAGAGCGGCGCCGGCATTTACGTCGCCGGCATGGGCAACGACGACACGCTGACCATCACCGATTCGACGATCAGCGGCAACACCGCCATCGCGGGCAACGCCGGCGGCCTCCTCCTCGGCGATCTCGACACGCTCACCATCCGCCGCTCCACGATTTCCGGCAACAGCGCCACGGGCGGTTACGGCGGCGGTCTGGTGATGACGAACAACGCCACCACGCTGCTCGAGAACGTGACGGTGTCGGGCAACAGCGCGTTCACCCACGGCGGCGCGATGTTCGTGCAGGCGCCGTCGATGTCCACCACCATTCGCAATTCCACCATCACCGGCAACAGCGGCGGCACGAGCGGCGGCATTCGCGCGGCCGGCGGCACCGTCGTCACGCTGCGCAACTCGATCGTCGCGAACAGCCTCATCACGCCGGCCAATACCGCGACCGCCGATCTGTCGAACGACGGGACGTCATCCTTCAACGTGACGTACTCGAACATCGAACTGCCCGGCGCGGCGACGATCACCGACGGCGGCGGCAACGTCATGAGCCTCGACCCCGTTCTCGGGCCGCTGCAGAACAACGGCGGCACGACGTTCACGCACGTTCCCGATCAGACCTCACCCGCAGTCGATGCCGGCGATCCCGCGTTCGTCGCGCCTCCCGCGACCGATCAGCGTGGCCTCGCGCGCGTCGTGAACACCGTCATCGACATGGGCTCGGTCGAATTCAATCCGCCGCCCGGCGCCGGCACGCTGGCCGTGACGTCGACGACGTTCAGCGGCGCGGAAAACAGCGGCAACATCGTCGTGAGCGTGAAGCGCACGGCCGGCTCCGTCGGCGCGATCAGCGTCGACTACGCGATCAGCAACGGCACCGCCACCGCGCCCGCCGATTACACGATCGTGAGCGGCACGCTGAATTGGGCGAACGGCGACACGGCGAACAAGACATTCAACATTCCGATCACCGACGACTCGATTTACGAAGGCAACGAGACGATCAACGTCACGCTGAGCAACGTCACCGGCGGCGCCGCGCTCGGCACAGCCAACGCCGTCGCGACCATCACCGAGAACGAGGCGTTCCCGAAGCTGACCATCAACAACGTCTCCGCCGCGGAAGGCAACGCGGGCACGTCGAGCTACCAATTCACAGTTACGCTCTCGCCGCAGAGCGCGTCGATCGTGACGGTGAACTTCGCCACCGTGAACGGCACGGCGAACAACAGCGACTACAACGCGAACACCGGCATGCTCACCTTCGCTGTCGGCGTCACGACGCAGAACCTGATCATCTCCGTCCTCGGCGACACGACCACGGAAAACGACGAGACGTTCACCGTCGTTCTCAGCTCGCCGACGAATGCATCGCTCGGCGTGCCCTCCACCGGCACCGGCACGATCCAGAACGACGATCCGCCGACCACGCCCATGTTTTTCTCCGCCACGGCTATCGCGCCGACTAACGTTTCGCTAACGTGGGTTGCATCGACCGGCGCCGCGAATTACCAGATCGAGCGGCAGTCGTCATCGGCCGGCGCGTTCGTTCCGATCGGCACGTCGGCCACCGCGAGCTACAACGATCTCACCGCCGCCGCGAATACGACCTACAAGTACCGCATCCGCGCGGCGAATGCGTTCGGCGGCGTCTCTGCGTATGCCGGACCTGACATCGCCACGACCGTGGTCTTCACGGACGGCAATCTTCTCGGCGGTGTGGAAGTGCAGGCCGCGCATCTGTCGGAGTTGCGCACGGCCATCAACGCGGTGCGCGCATTCACCGGCACCGCTGCGTTTTCGTTCACCGACACAGCGACGGCGGGGCTGTCGATCAAAGCCATCCACATCACGCAATTGAGAACCGCGCTCGATGCGGTCGCGGCAGCCGCGGGGATCACGGTGGGCGGTTTCACCGACGCTTCGCTCTCAGGCGTTACGGTGAAGGCGATTCACTGGAATGAACTGCGCAACCGCGTGAAGTGAAGCGGAACGGCGGGCTCCAAGGCCCGCCGTTCCCTTTTTCTCGCTGCGCTACTTCTTCAGCCACTGGTCGAACCAGTCGCCGACCGTCTGGAACCACAGCTTCGAGTTTTGCGGCTTCAGCACCCAGTGGCCTTCGTCGGGGAAGTACAGCATCTTCGACGGAATGCCGCGGCGCTGCAGCGCGGTGAAGAGCTCCAGCCCCTGATTGATCGGCACGCGGAAATCGAGCTCGCCGTGCGTGACGAGCGTCGGCGTCGCGAAGTTCTTCACCGATTTGTTCGGCGACCACTTCGCGTACATCTCCGGGTTGTCCCACGGCGTCCCGCCGAACTCCCACTCCGGGAACCACAACTCCTCGGTCACCCCGTACATCGATTCCAGGTTGTACACGCCGGCGTGTGAGACGAGCGCCTTGAAGCGGTTCGTGTGGCCGAGGATCCAGTCGACCATGTAGCCGCCATAGGAGCCGCCGGCGGCGCCCATGCGATCTGCGTCGACGAACGGCATCGCGGCGAGCGTGTCCACGCCGTTCATCAGATCGGTGTAGACCTTGCCGCCCCAATCGCCGGAAATCTCTTCCACGAATTTCTGGCCGAAGCCCGACGAGCCGCGCGGATTCGGCATGAAGACGACGTAGCCCTTCGCCGCGAAGATCTGCGGATTCCAGCGATACGACCACCCATCGCCCCACGCTCCCTGCGGACCGCCGTGAATGAAGACGATGGCCGGATACTTTTTCGACGCGTCGAAATTTACCGGCTTCACGAGATGGCCCTGCACGCGCGCGCCTGCCGCGCCCGTCCACCACACATCGCTCGTCTCGCCGGTTTGAATGCTCGCGAGCAGCGCGTCATTCTCGTGCGTCAGCTGCTTCACCGCGCCGCCGCGCGTGAGCGAATAGATGTCGGTGGGACGGCGCAGCGTGGAGAGATCGAAGTAGAGCGTCTTGCCGTCGCGGCTGATGTCGACTGCATCGGCGGAGCCGCTGTTGTGAAGAAGCGTGGCGCGGCCGTCGAGCGTGATCTCGTAGATCGCGTTTTTGCCTTTCAGTGGCGCGACCGCAAAGAGCGTCTTGCTGTCCGGCGCCCACTTGATCGCTTCGATCCAGTCGATGAACGATTCCGCGATGCGCTTGGACGTGCCGGTGGTGCGATCGTAGAGCCACAGCTCCCACAGATCGGATTCGTAGCCGCCGCGCGCCTGCGAGCGGTACGCGATCCAGCGGCCGTCGGGCGAAAACTGCGGGCTCGTGTCGGCGCCGGTGCGCGTGGTGATCCGCTTCGCGTCGCCGCCGGTGAGCGGCACGAGGAAGAGATCGGCGTTGGTGGAGCGCTCGGGATGTTCTTCCGTGTCGCGCGCGAAGACGAGCTCTTTGCCATCGGGCGAAACGTCGAATTCATCGCCGCCGCCGACGGAGAAGGGCGGTGCGTCGAAGGCGCCGGGGGTGAGATCGCGGGCGGCGCCGCCGGCGATCGGCACGTAGAGAATGTGCGTGCGCGTCGGCTCCTGCCACGACACCCAGTGGCGATAGAGCAGCGAGTTCAGGACGCGCGCTTTCGACGGCTGCTTCTCCGTGGCCGCGCTCTTCTCTTCCGCGCATTTCGGATCGACGCCGCAGTCCGGATAGATGTCGGAGACGAGGACGATGCCTTTGCCGTCCGGCGTCCACTTCACCGATCCGGCGCCGCCGGGCAGGTTGGTGAGCTTCGTCGAATTGCCGGAGGCGACGTCGAGCAGGTAGACCTGCTTCGCGGCGCCGTCGCGATTCGAAACGTACGCGATGGTCTTGCCGTCCGGCGACCAGGCCGGGCTGTCGTCCTGCTTCGGACCGTTGCTGATGTTGCGCGCCGCGGCGCTGCCATCCGACGGAATCAGATAGACCGCGCTCTTGCGGACGTTCGCGGCGAGATCGATCGTGCTCGCGTCGTACGCGATCCACTTTCCATCCGGCGAGAGTTTCGGCGCGCCGATGCGCCGCATGGCCGCCATGTCTTCAAACGTAATCGGCCGCTGCGCGCTCGCGATGGTCGCGACGAGCAGCAGGGGGAGGAAGAAGAGTTTGCGCATGAATCTCCTTTTGTTGAGTGGTCAGTGGCAAGTGGTCAGTGGTCAGTTGGGAGCCGGCTCCACTGACCACTGACCACTGTCAACTGGCCACTATCGTATGTATCCCAACGACCTCAAATTCTCGTAGTACTCCTCGTTCACCGCGACGTTGCCGCCATGCGATTCGCGTGCGCCGTACGTCGAGATGCGCGGCTCTTCGGCGCGGCCGGGCATCTCGCGGGACGCGGGAAAGCCGAGGAGGTTGAGCACGGTGGGAGCGACGTCCCATGCTGTTGGA
>DASSMK010000293.1:0-13952 GCA_035688915.1 Thermoanaerobaculia bacterium | reverse complement strand
AGCCCCGCCGCTCCAACGCTGATCGCGATCAACACACACAAATGCCCGCCATCACCACAACTGAAGACAGGCCGCTGCGCCTCGTTACCGGCATCTTCGCCGCGCTGATCATCCTGCTCGTCGCCGGCATCGGCTTCGAGCTCACGCGGCAGTCGCTGCTCTCCATCGGAAAGTTCGGAATCGGCTTCTGGAAAGGGACGATCTGGGATCCGGTGTCCGGCGAGTTCGGTGCGCTGCCGTTCATCTGGGGCACGATGTACTCGGCCATCCTCGCCATCGCGCTGTCGACGCCGGTGGCGCTCGGCATCGCCATCTTCATCAACGAGCTCGCGCCGCGCGCGTTCCGCCAGCCGCTCGCCTATCTCACCGAATTGCTCGCCGCCATTCCGTCGATCGTCTACGGCCTCTGGGGTGTCTTCGTGCTCGTGCCGCTCGTGCGCAAACTGCAGCTGCTCACGCCGGACTGGCTGCGGCAAGTGCCGCTCTTCACCGGCCCGCCGCTCGGCGTCGGCATGGGCTCGGCCGCGCTGATCCTGGCGATCATGGTCGTGCCGTTCACGTCGTCCGTAGCGCGCGAAATTCTCAAAGGCGTTCCGCTCGCCCAACGCGAAGCCGCCTTCGCCCTCGGCGCCACCCGCTGGGAAGCCATTCGCGTCGCCCTCGGCTACGGCCGCACCGGCATCATCGGCGCCGTGATGCTCGGCTTCGGCCGTGCGCTCGGCGAAACGATGGCCGTGACAATGGTCATCGGCAACAACCCGCAGGTCACGACATCGCTCTTCGCGCCGCAGTACACGATGGCGGCGGTCATCGCGAATGAATTCACCGAAGCGGCCGACGAGCTGTATCTGCACGCGCTGATCGAGATCGGCCTGGTGCTCTTCCTCATCACCATCATCATCAACGCGCTCTCGCGCCTTCTCATCTGGAGCATCGCCAAACGCGCGCAAGCCAAACCGCGCGTGATCGTCGCGACGAATGAGGCGGTGGTCGTATGACGCCGCGCTCGAACTTGCTCCGGAGAGTGAAGTCGAACGTTGTCGTCGGACTTTGCGGCGCGGCAGTGCTCCTCGCGCTGATTCCGCTCGCGCTCATTCTCTTCTACGTGATCAGCCAAGGCTTCTCCGCGTTGAACTGGGCGTTCTTCACCGAGGTGCCGAAGCCGGTCGGCGAAGCGGGCGGCGGGATGGCGAACGCGATCGTTGGAACGTTGATCTTGATCGGTGTCGCCGCGGCCATTGCCGTGCCGGTGGGCGTGCTCTCCGGCATTCATCTCGCGGAATTCAGCGGGACGAAATTCGCGTCGGCGGTACGCTTCGCCGCAGACGTCTTGAACGGCGTGCCGTCGATCGTGGTCGGCATCTTCGCGTACGGGTTGGTCGTATTGCCGGTGCAACGATTCAGCGCGCTGGCCGGCGGATTCGCTTTGTCGATCATGATGATTCCGATCGTCGCGCGCACGACCGAAGAGCTGCTCCGCCTTGTCCCCGGCAATCTCAAAGAAGGCGCCCTCGCCCTCGGCGCCACACGCGCGCGAGCCATGTTCACCGTCACGCTTCCGGCCGCGCTGCCAGGCATTCTGACCGGCGTGCTGGTCGCGCTCGCGCGCATTGCGGGCGAGACCGCGCCGCTGCTCTTCACCGCGTTCAACAACCGCTTTTGGTCGACGCATCTGCTGCAGCCGATCGGATCGCTCACCGTGCAGATCTTCACCTACGCCATCTCGCCGTACGAAGAGTGGCACCAGCAGGCGTGGGCCGGCGCGTTCGTGCTCGTGATGATGATTCTCACGCTCTCGATCGTGGCGCGATTGGTGACGCGACGATTGGAGCGGATGAACCGCGGCGCATGATCCCGGCAGAAGTGTTGGAGCGGCGGGCGCCCCCGCCCGCCGAATGTCTCACCTCCGAAGGCCGCCCCGCCCGCCGAATGTCTCACCCCCGGCGGGCGAGGGCGCCCGCCGCTCCAAATGGTTGCGCGTGAAACCGGACGGGCGTGCGGTTTGCGATAAGGTGCGGGCGCAATGCCTCTCGAGCTTTCCTCCCGTCGTCGCTGGGCCGTGACCGCCGGGGTCATGACCGGCATGCTTCTCGCCGCGCTCGAAGCCACCGTCGTCGGCACCGCCATGCCCACCATCGTCGCGGCCCTCGGCGGCCTCGCGCACTACAGCTGGGTCGTCTCCGCCTATCTCCTCACGTCGACGGTGACGGTTCCGTTGTGGGGAAAACTCTCCGACGTCTTCGGCCGCCGCATCCTCTATCAAGCCGGCGTGGCCGTGTTTCTGATCGGCTCCGTGCTCTGCGGATTCGCGACGTCGATGACGTGGCTGATTCTCGCGCGTGCGCTGCAAGGAGCCGGCGCGGGCGCGCTCGTGCCGCTGGCCATGACCATCATCGGCGACATCTACACGCTCGCCGAACGCGCGCGCATGCAGGGACTCTTCAGCGGCATCTGGGGACTGGCCAGCATCGTCGGCCCGATCGTCGGCGGTTTCATCACCGATCAGCTGTCGTGGCGCTGGGTCTTTTACATCAACGTGCCGTTTGGAATCGCGTCGGCGGTGATCATCGGCCTGGCCTTGCGCGGCGAACGAAAGCTCGACCGCGCTCCCATCGATTACCTCGGCGCCGCGGTGCTGACCGGCGCCTGCACGATTCTCATGCTCGCCCTCGCCGAAGGCGGCTCCCTCGACGACATCACGCGTCCGCGCAATCTCGTGCTGTACGCAGTCGTAGCCGCGCTGTTCGTCTGGTTCGTACGGATCGAGAAACGCGCTGCCGATCCCGTCGTGCCGCTCACGCTCTTCCGCAATCGCGTCGTTTCCGTCTCCGTCATCGTCGGCCTGCTCGCCGGTGTGGGGATGTTCGGCGCGATCACGTTCGTCCCGCTCTTCGCGCAAGGTGTTCTCGGCGTGAGCGCCACCGCGGCCGGGTCGATGCTCATGCCGCTCATGCTGTCGTGGGTCACCGCGTCGGTCATCGGTGGCCGCCTTTTGATTCGCGTGGGCTACCGTCCGCTCGTGCTCGGCGGCTTGACAGCCATGGTCGCCGGCTTCGCGCTGATGTCGTTCTTCACGCGCGAAATGCCGCGCATCATTCTCATCGCCGAGCTCGCGCTGATCGGCACAGGCCTCGGCTTCACCATGCTCACGCTGCTCATCGCGGCGCAGCATTCCGTGCCGCGCGAGCAGCTCGGTATCACCACGTCGCTCAATCAGTTCTCGCGCTCCATCGGCGGCGCGCTCGGCGTGGCGCTGCTCGGCGCGCTCATGTCCGCGGGACTCGGCGCCAATCTCCATCGCACCGCGCTGCAGCCGCACGCGCCGATGAGCGTCGAAGAAGCGGACCGCATCGCCGACGATCCGAACGTGCTGGTCAGCCCCGAAGCCGCTACGACGGTGAGTCCCGCCGCGCTGGAAGCGAGTCGCGGCGCACTCGGCGCATCGCTGCGGTTCGTCTTCGCGGCGGGCGGAGTCATGTCGCTGCTCGCGCTCTTCTTCGGCTTCGCCATGCCGAAAGGACGTCCGGAATCGCAGCACGCCACGCGCGATGCGGAGAGCGACGGCGAGCAGTTCGTGATGGCGGAGATGACCACGCTCGACGCCGAAAACGAGCCGTGCTGCCACTGACGCGGCGGCACTTCACATCGAATTTACATCCGCTTCTCATCCGCGCGACACGCCGTCCGTAACGTGCATCGCGGCAGATGACCACCACGCTCGAATTGCCTCCACAAACGCAGTCCATCGCGCAGCCGCTCGCGGCGCCGGCGAAAGTGCACGTGCGCGATTTCAACTTCTATTACGGCGCCGCGCAGGTGCTGCACGGTATCGCGCTCGACATTCCCGAGAACCAGGTCACCGCGCTGATCGGCCCATCCGGCTGCGGCAAGTCGACGTTCCTCCGCTCGATCAATCGCATGAACGACATCGTGCCGGGTGCGCGCGTCGAAGGGACGATCGCCATCGACGGCCGCGACGTGTACGGCAGCGGAGTCGACGTCGTGGCGCTGCGCCGCCGCGTCGGCATGGTCTTCCAGAAATCGAATCCGTTCCCGAAGTCGATCTACGAGAACGTCGCGTACGGCCTGCGCATCGGCGGCGAGCGCGATCGCCGCAAGCTCGACGAGACCGTCGAGCGCTCGCTGCGCCGCGCCGCGTTGTGGGATGAAGTGAAAGACCGGCTCAACGCCAGCGCGCTTGCGCTATCCGGCGGCCAGCAGCAGCGCCTCTGCATCGCGCGCGCGCTCGCTGTCGATCCTGACGTGCTGCTGATGGACGAGCCGGCATCCGCGCTCGATCCGATCGCCACGCAGAAGATCGAAGAACTGGTTTACGAGCTGAAAGACAACTACACGATCGTCATCGTCACGCACAACATGCAGCAGGCCGCGCGCGTCTCCGACCGCACCGCTTTCTTCATGCTCGGCAAGCTCGTCGAGCACGACGACACGAAGACGATCTTCATGAATCCGCGGCAGAAGCTGACCGAGGATTACATTACGGGGAGATTTGGGTAGGGATGCGGCATTTCGATCGGGAAATTGAACAGCTCAAGGAAGAGCTCCTGCGGATGGGCGCAATGGTCGAGGATGCGATCAACGAATCGATCCGCGCGCTCATCGAGCGTGAGACTGCCGTCGCGGAGCTGGTCATCGCGCGCGACGCGGAGATCGATGCGATGGAGCTGACGCTCGATCAGCACACGATTGAATTGATCGCGAAGATGCAGCCTGCGGCGGGCGATCTGCGGTTCGTGGCCACGGCGATGAAGATCACGCCGGAGCTCGAGCGCATCGCCGACCTGGCGGTTGATGTCTGCGAGCGCGCCATCGAGCTGAATCGCGAAGCGCCGCTCAAGCCACTCATCGACATCCCGCGCCTCGCGCGCATCGCGCAGGAGATGGTGCGGCACTCGCTGGATGCGTTCGTGCGCGGCGATGCGGTGCTGGCGCGTGAAGTGATCGCGCGCGACGACGAAGCCGACCTGCTCACCGAGCAGTCATTCCGCGAGCTGCTGACGTACATGCTCGAAGATTCGCGCAACATCTCGCGCGCCATCCGGCTCACGTTCGTCGGCAAATACTTCGAGCGGATTGCGGACGCGGCGACGAACATCTGTGAGATGGTTGTGTATCTCGTCGAAGGAAAAGTCATCAAACACAGCAATGAGCCCGCATAGCGCGCGCGTCGCGCTGATCGAAGACGATGCCGACCTGTCGTTCACCACGCGGCTGAATCTGGAGCGCGAAGGCTACGTCGTCGCCACGTTCGACAACGGCCACGAAGGTCTCCTCGGCGTCCAGCAGGGCGGATTCGATTTTCTGATTCTCGATCTGAATCTGCCGGACATGGACGGCTTCACCATCTGCCGCGAGCTGCGGCGCAACGCCGCGACCGCGAAGCTGCCCATCCTCATGCTCACCGCGCGCGCGTCGGAAGCCGATCGCGTGCACGGCCTCGAGCTCGGCGCGGACGATTACCTCACCAAACCATTCAGCGTGCGTGAGCTGCTCGCGCGCGTGGCGGCGGTGCTGCGGCGCGCGAAGGGAAGCGACGATCCGTCCGGCTACGACGACGGCCACCTGCGCATCGACGGCCGCACCCTGCGCGTGTACGTCGACGGCGAAGAAGTGAAGCTGGCCAAGAAAGAGCTGGAGCTGCTCTGGATGCTGATCCGCAACCGCCCGGCCGTCGTGTCGCGCGACCGCATCCTCACCGAAGTCTGGCAAATGGCGGACGACGTGGAAACGCGAACGGTGGACGCCCACATTCGCAACCTGCGAAAGAAGATCGGCAAAGACCGGATACAGACCGTGATTGGGTACGGGTATCGGTTCGAGCCGGTAAATACGAATTGAGAATTGAGAATGAAGAATTGAGAATTGTGGAGCGCGGCTGCCGCCGCGACGCCTCCTAATTCTCAATTCTCAATTCTCAATTCTCAATTCCGCGTCAGCGGCCAATGCATCCTCTCAGAGTCTTCCTCCTCGTCTCGCTGGTCCTCGCCGTGGTGGTGGCGTGGGGATTCGGGTCGGCGTTGCTGCATGCGGGGGTGCAGAAGAGCGAAGCGTTCGTGCTGGCGGCGGTGGTGGTGGTCGTCTTTCTGCTGCCGTGGATCGGCGTGTTCGTCTGGGCGGTGCGACGGGCGAACGATCTCGATGAGCTGGTCGAGCGAACGCGACGCGCGGCGGAGGGCGCGGAGGTTTCGGTCACCGCGCGGCGGTATTACGGCGAGATCGATGATCTCGCGCGGTCGGTCGAAGAGCTGCGCATGACCATCGCTCGCGAGCGTGCGGCGCATGCGGAGCATCGCGCGGCCATCACGGAAATCTTCGCGTCCCTCGGCGAGGGATTGCTCGCGGTCAGTCCCAACGGGCGCGTGGTGTTTGCGAACGCGCGGACGGCGGAGATCTTTGGCCATCGCGGCGAATGGATCGGGCGGCTGCTGATCGAAGTGGTGCGGCGGCAGGCGGTGGTGAATGCTGTCGAACGCGCGCTGCAGGGTGAAGCGACGACGGAGCGCATCACCGTCGACGACCGTTACATCGAGCTGCGCACCACGCCGGTCGCGGCATCGCGTGAGATCGCCGCGCTTGCGCTGTTCATCGACGTCACCACGCTGGAACGGCTCGAACGCATCCGCCGCGATTTTCTCGACGACTTTTCGCATGAGGTACGCACGCCGCTGGCGGGCGTTCGCTCCGCGGCGGAGACGCTCGATGCCGGCGGCATCGCTGCGGCGGACGAGCAGCGGTTGCGGCAAGTGCTGTTGCGTCAGATCGCGCGCATCGAGCGGCTCGTCAAGGATCTCTCCGACCTCAGTCACATCGAAAGCGGCGACATCGTGCTGCAGAAGCAGCGTGTCGATCTGCTGGCGATTGCTGAAGAATTGATCGATGACTTTGCGGCGCGGCATCCGGCCAATGCGTTCGTCGTTCGCGGCGCCGCGAGCGCGAATGCCGATCCGGCGCGCGTGCAGCAGATCCTCACCAATCTGCTCGACAACGCGTGCAAATACGGAGGTCCGGGCGAAGTGCTGATCGAGCTCGCATGCGAAGAAACGTACGCCGTGGCGCGCGTTTCCGATCGTGGGGAAGGGTTGCCAGCGGGCGAGCTCGATCGCGTCTTCAACCGCTTTTATCGCGTCGATCGCAGCCGCTCGCAGGAGGTGCCGGGCATCGGACTGGGGCTCGCCATCGCCAAGCATCTTGCGGCGCTGCATGGTGGCTCCATTCGCGCATCGAACCGTCCCGGCGGCGGCGCGACTTTCGAGCTTCGCTTGCCTGCGGCCTGAGCCTGTTAGAATCGCGCCGCCTTCAGGAGGGATATCCGAGTGGCGTTTCGACTCATCCCGCGCGAGGAGCGCTTTTACGACGACTTCAAGCTCATGGCCGATCAGATTCGCGCCGGAGCGCTCCTCCTCGAGCAGATGCTCGCGGTCGATCCGCCTCGTGCCGACAAAGAGCATGAGATCAAGGAAGTCGAGCATCAGTGCGACTTCCTCACTCACGAGATCATCCAGCGGCTGAACAAAACGTTCGTCACGCCGATCGATCGCGAAGACATCCACGCCATGGCGCGCGCGCTCGATGACGTGATGGATGCGATCGACAACGCCGCCGCTCTCGTGCCGCTCTACCGGATCCAGAAGATCCGGTTCGGCGCGCGCGAGCTGACGAAGATCATCATCCAGCAGACCGGCGAGCTGCGCACCGGCATCGAAGCGCTCGAAGCGCGCAAAGGGGTGCTGGAGCGCGCCATCGAGATCAATCGCCTCGAGAACGAAGCGGATCGCATCCACAAAACCGCAGTCGGGCAGCTTTTCGATGAAGAGAAAGATCCGCTCGTCGTCATCAAGTGGAAGGAGATTCTCGATCTGCTGGAGATCGCGACCGACCGCTGCGAGGACGTCGCCAACCTGCTCGAAAACATCGTGGTAAAGCACGGATAACCGATGCTGGTGCTGACGGTCGCGATCATCGCAGTCGCGCTTGCGTTCGACTACATCAACGGCTTTCACGACGCCGCGAACTCGATCGCGACCGTCGTGTCGACGCGCGTGCTTTCGCCGGGTCAGGCCGTGATCTGGGCCGCCGCGTTCAACTTCATCGCTGCGTTCACGTTCGGTACCGCGGTGGCGAAGACGATCGGCAAAGGGATGATCGATCTCTCCGCGGTCACGTTCGGCGTGATCTTCGCCGGGCTGATGGGCGCGATCGTCTGGGATCTCATCACCTGGTATTACGGTCTGCCCACCAGCTCCTCGCACGCTCTGATCGGCGGTTACGCCGGCGCCGCGATTGCCAACGCCGGCATCGACGCGATCGTGCCGTCCGGCTGGACCAAGACGCTGCTCTACATCATCCTCGCGCCGATGTTCGGGCTCATTCTCGGCCTCGTCATCACGGTGCTGATCCTCTGGATCTTCCGCCGCCAGACGCCGATGCGCGTAGACCGCGTCTTCCGCAAACTCCAGCTCCTCTCCGCCGCCGCCTACTCCCTCGGCCACGGCACCAACGACGCGCAGAAAACGATGGGCATCATCGCGGGCGTCCTCGTCACCGCCGGTTACCTGAAGAAATTTGAGATCCCGATGTGGGTCGTCCTCGCCGCACACGCGGCCATCGCCCTCGGCACCCTCAGCGGCGGCTGGCGCATCATCCACACCATGGGCTCGAAGATCACGCGCCTGCAGCCGGTCGGCGGATTTGCGGCCGAGACTGCCGGCGCGATCACGCTCTTCATAGCCAGCTCCTTCGGCGTGCCGGTTTCGACCACGCACACGATCACCGGCGCGATCGTCGGCGTCGGCGCGACGCGGCGGTTGTCCGCGGTGCGCTGGGGCATCGCCGGACGCATCGTCTGGGCGTGGGTGCTCACGATTCCGATGGCCGGGATGATCGGCGCCGGGACGTTCCTTCTCATCAAACTGCTCGGCGGCCACTGATCGCACGCTTCAGCGGATGAGCGTCAGGAAGTAGTAGCCCGCCGTCACGAGCCAGAGCGCGAACGCCGCTGCGTAGAGCCGGAATCCGGCCGGATGTTTTGCGAGCACGACCGTGAGCGCGGAGCCGGTGCCGAGGAAGACGAGCGGGATGAGCCAGGAGGCGTGAGAGGCCGGATGACCTCGCATGAGCGAGGCCACGGCGAAGCCGAGCGGCACCAGCATGGCCAGGCTCACCACCAGCAGAATCAGCGCGAGAATTCGCGGAAGCACCGTCTCGTTCACGTCTCTCTCCGGCCCGGTGGAGGCAGCAAGTGGGCCAGAATTTTTTCGGTATACTCCCCGTTCCCTATCTGACTCCAACCGAGGTTAAGTACATGAAAGCAGAGATCCATCCGAAGTATCAGCAGGTTAACGTGCACTGCGCGTGCGGTGAGACGTGGACGACCGGCAGCACGAAAAAAGAGCTGCGCGTCGACATCTGCTCCAAGTGCCATCCGTTCTTCACCGGCAAGCAGAAGCTGGTCGACACGGCCGGCCGCATCGACCGTTTCCAGAAAAAGTACGCGAAGACGGGCGGCGCAAAGGCGGCGAAGTAATGTCCGTCCGGCGCGCGTGGCGCGGCTCGGCGAAGTTGATCGCGGGTGCTTTCGGCGCCTTCACGAACGGTCTCACTTCCGCCATGCCGAGCGCGAGCGACCGAAATGTTGACATGATCATCGGCGGTCAGGCCGTCATCGAAGGTGTGATGATGCGCGGCGTGACCGGCTATTCGGTCGCCGTCCGCCAGCCGGACGGCGGCATCGCCATCAAGAAGGACAAGCTGGTCGCGGTGACGAAGAAGTATCCGTTCCTGCGCTTCCCGGTCCTTCGCGGCTCCGTCGTCCTCATCCAGTCGCTGATCCTCGGCATGCGCGCGCTGAACTATTCGGCGAACGCGTCGTCCGCGGGTGAAGAAGGCGAAGCCGAACTTTCGAGCTGGGCCATCGCCGGCTCCATGGCCATGGCCATGGTCCTCGGCGTCGGCCTGTTCATCCTCGCGCCGCTCGGACTGACGAACGCGCTGCGGCACTTCGTCTATCCGTCGATGGGCAACTTTGAATACAACCTCATCGACGGCCTCCTGCGCGCGATCTTCTTCTTCGTCTACATCGCATCGATTTCGATGATGGACGACATTCGGCGCGTCTTTCAGTACCACGGCGCCGAGCACAAGACCGTTTTCACGTTCGAGGCGAACGAGCCGCTGACGCTCGAGTACGCGCGCGGCAAGTCGACGCTCCATCCGCGCTGCGGAACGAGCTTCCTCATGTTCGTGATGGCGATCTCGATCCTCCTCTTCTCGCTCATCCCCTCGGCCGCACCGTTCGTCGTGAAGTTCGGCGCGCGCGTCGTGCTGATCCCGCTCATCGCCGGCCTGGCGTATGAAGTGATCCGCTTCTCCGCGCGTCACCTCGACAGCGCGATCTGCCGCACGCTGATCACGCCGGGCCTCTGGCTGCAGCGCATCACGACCAAAGAGCCGGATGACAAGCAACTCGAGATCGCGCTGGTCGCGCTGCAGGAAGCGCTGCTGTACGACGCAGTCGAGCCCGAGCAAGCCGCCGTCGCTTAGCGATCGTCATCCCACCTTCTTCCCGCTCTTCTGTTGAATTGCGAGCTGCGAAGCCATGGACGAAAAACTTCAAGAGATCGAAAAGCGCTACGAAGAGCTCCAGCGCAAAATCGCCGACCCGACTGTCGTGACCGACGTCGCGCAATACCGTGACGCGATGAAAGCGATCGCCGAGATCGAGGAAGTGGTCGCGAAATACCGCGAGCTGCGCGACGTGCGGAAACGCCTCGCCGACGCGCGCGACATGATGCGCGCCGACGACGAAATGCGCGAGCTGGCGGAGATGGAGCTGGCAGAGCTGGAACCGAAAGAGCCGGCGCTCGAAGCCGAGCTGCGCGTGCTGCTGCAGCCGAAAGATCCGAACGACGACAAGAACGTGTTCGTCGAGATCCGCGCGGGCACCGGCGGCGACGAAGCGTCGTTGTTCGCGGCCGAGATCATGCGCATGTACATCCGCTACGCGGAAACGAAGCGCTGGAAAGTCGACATCACCGACGCGAACTACTCGTCCGTCAACGGCATCAAAGACGCGACGCTGCAGATCGAAGGCAACAAGGTCTACTCGCGGCTGAAATTCGAGTCAGGCGTGCACCGCGTGCAGCGCGTTCCTGCCACCGAAACGCAGGGCCGCATTCACACGTCCGCGATCACGGTGGCGGTTCTGCCGGAAGTGGAAGACATCGACATCCAGGTCAACGAAAAAGACCTGCGCATCGACACGTTCTGTTCCTCCGGTCCCGGCGGCCAGTCGGTCAACACGACCTACTCCGCCGTCCGCATGACGCACCTTCCCACCGGCGTGGTCGTCTCCTGCCAGGACGAAAAGTCGCAGATCAAAAACCGCGCGAAAGCTTTGAAAGTGCTCAAGGCGCGCCTCTACGACATCGAGCGCCTGAAGCGCGAAGCCGAGCTCTCCGCGACGCGCAAAGGGATGATCGGCAGCGGCGACCGCTCCGAAAAAATCCGCACCTACAACTTCCCGCAAGACCGCGTGACCGATCACCGCGTCGGCGTGACCGTGCACAACCTCCCGAGCGTGATGAACGGCGACCTCGACGCGATCATCAACCCGCTCACGAGCCACTTCCAGGCCGAGAAGCTGCGGGAAGCGGTCGAGGCAAAGTAAGGGCAAGTTCCACTCCGCGTAGCGCGTTTGCGGTGCCGAGGTACACTCGGACTATGAACAAGCCAGACCAGATTCGCGATGCTGTGCGGTCGGTCGAACCGATCGATGAGGTGCGTGAGGCGGCGATGGCTCTCTCGCCGGAGCAGCGCGCGCAACTTGCCGGGGAGCTGTACGACAGCCTGCTCACGGACGAGGAGCGAGAGATTCAACGCGAGTGGGATGACGAGGCGCTGCGACGGCTGGAGGAGTATCGCGCCGGGCGCATGAACGCCATTCCTGCCGAAGAAGTATTCGCACGTCTCGAGGCGAAGTATGGCAGTGCTCGTCGTCGCTCTGCTCGAAGCCGCTGAGGGCGAGCTCGACGACGCGATCGCGGTTTACGACTCGCAGCGGCCGCGAGCTGGCGTGCGATTTCGCGATGCTGTGAAGACGGCGCTGACGCGGCTCACGGATCATCCGGAACTCGGAAGGAGCGCGAGATACGGCGTGCGCCGCTACGTCATTCCTGGTTGGCCGTATGACGTCGTCTACGAGCTCAGGGCCGAAACCATCCTCGTGATCGCCGTCGCCCACCACTCCCGCCGTCCGCGCTACTGGCGCGATCGCCTTTCCTCCCGGTAAGCTCCGCAGCGCATGAAAGATCGTGTCGATGCGATTCTGCGCAGGGCGCAGGCGGAGTATCTCGACTCCCTTCTTCCGCAGCGCGATGCGTTGCTGGAGGAGATGGAGAAGCTGGCGGCGGAGCAGGGGCATCCGATTGCGGATCCGGAAGTCGCGCAGCTGTTGCGCACGCTCGTGCGCCTGAAGAATCCGCGGCATGTGCTCGAGGTGGGGACGAACATCGGCTACTCGGTGGTCGTGATCGGCCGCGAGCTGAATGTCGAAGCGGTGCTCGAGACGATCGAGATCGATCACAACACGCTCGCTACGGCGCGGGGGTTCGTGGCCGAGGCGGCGTTGCAGTGCCGGGTGGTTTTTCATGAGGGGGCGGCGCTGGATGTGTTGCCGCGATTGGCGGGGCCGTTCGACTTCGTCTTCATCGATTGTGTGAAGACGGAGTACGAGCAGTATCTCGACGCGCTCTTGCCGAAGCTCGAGCGTGGCGCGGTCATCGTCTGCGACAACCTCCTGTGGAAGGGGAAGGTCGCGGACGGCGCGCACGATGCGTCGACCGATGGGATCCGCGCGTTCAATCAGCGCATCGCCACCGACCCTCATCTCGTCACGTCGATCTTCGCGGTCGGAGACGGCACCGGCATCTCCGTCGTGCGATAAAAAAACGGCGGGCCGAAGCCCGCCGTTCAGAGAATCGCGGATCGAGACTTACTTGGTGCCGGCGGCCGGAGCGGCAGTGGCGGCTTTGATCGTGCCCTTGACCGGAACCGTGACGACCGGGTTGACCTTGTCGGACGTGTAGATCTTCACGTCGCCGTTGACGTCGCCGGGCTTCGCGTTCTTGGCGACCTGCAGCGTCACTTCGTACTCGCCCTTGTTGGCGGTCGGCTTCACGTCGGCGGTGACGCCGGTGACGGTCGACTCGACCTTGCTGACGACGAACGTTTCCGGCGTCTTCAGGTTGTTCGAGCGGAGGGTGACGACGCGCGTGGCGGCGGAGTCATTCGGCGCGACTTCGCCGAAGTTCACACCGGTCGGCTCGACGCGGTAGGTCGGGCGGATGACGCCCGAAACGCTGATCCAGTACTCCGGCTGGTGCTTGGAGTTGGTGACGACGTGGATCTTCTCGGCCAGCGGGCCGATCTTCGCATCGGGGCCGCCGACGCTGATGTCGAGCTTGTACTGGTTCTGGCCGGCGCGGCCGATGTTCTGGACGAGATCGGCGGCTTCCGCCTTCTTCACGTCGACCTTGATCCAATCGGCCGGTGCTTCGACTTTGACGACTTCGAACGGCTCGGTCTCTTCCGAATAGAGCGTGACGGTCTGCTTGTCGACGTCGCCCTGCAGCAGGTTGTAGCGGACGAAGCCGGCCGGATGCGCTTCGACGTACGGCTTGACGATCGCGTGGATCGTGACCTGCGCGTTCGGGCTGTTCGGGTCGTTCGTTTCGAGCATCACCGACTTCGCGATCGGGCCGGCGAAGTTGGTGGTGTCGACGCTCGCCGAAACCTTGCCGGTCTGGCCCGCGGCGATCTTCTTGTCGAAGTTCGCGACGGTGCAGCCGCAGGTCGGACGCGCCGAAATGATTTCGAGGTCGGACGTGCCGGTGTTCTTGACGGCGAACTCCCAGGTGAGGTGCTCACCCTTGGCG
>DASSMK010000292.1:0-12974 GCA_035688915.1 Thermoanaerobaculia bacterium | reverse complement strand
GGCCGGGCCACGGGCCCGGACCCGTTGGTTGGCCTAGCCTCCGCCGACACTTTACGTCCAACTCGCACGAAGGCGTTGGCGGAGGCTAGGCCAACCAATGGGGTCCGGGGCCAATGGCCCCGGCCGCCGGAGGCCCCCGGTCGTTCTCTACTCTCCAGCCTCCGGCGACCAAGTCACGTCATCGTTCAGCCCGAGCTCCTGCTGCGCTTCGGGGGAGCTGCCGTGCGGCGGGTGGCCGGCGCGCATGCGGCGGTCGCGCCACGCCAGTTTGAGATCGGCGAAGCGATGTTTGGGCGGCGTGTAGCCGGCGGCGCGCCATTGGCTCGGTGGCACTTCGCCTTTTGTGGCGACGTGTTGCACGAAGGCGTCGGTCCATGCATCGAAGTCGCTCCAGGTGTTGCTCTCGATGTGCTCCGCTTGATTCTCGCTGTAGGGCTTGTGGTTGCCGAATTCGGTGTAGTGCCAGAGCGCGTCGGGCACTTCGATGCCGCTGTAGCGGCACTGCCAGACCAGCGGCGCGTAGGCATCACGGCCATTCTCGAATGGCTCCTCGTCGGGATTGAACCACTGGCGATGGCGGAGCTTTTTGGGACGGCCGTCGTCATCGAGCTCGTCGCCGCCGCCGTCGCCATAGCAGAAGAAGGCGGCCGTGCGGCCTTCGAGATGATTCACGCTCAGCTCGGGCCAGAGCGCGCTGTGCTCCAGCGCCATCGCCAGCTCCGGATTTTTGTGCTCGATCAGTTCTTCGCGCGGATTGCCGCCGTTCGCGCAGACCAGGCGATCGAACATCGCTTTTAGATTGGAGGAGGGCGCGTACCAATTGACCGGACCGATGATCGCCCACGCATCGGCGAGATCGAGCCGTTCGTAGAGATCGAGATTCCACATCAGATCCGGCTCGTCCTTGTTGTCCTTCTCGTAGCAGTTGCACGGCCAGCAGCAGAGCGCCATCGACGTCGAGACGCACGCGTTGCACGGCTGGATGCGCGCGGCTGCGTAGACGTTGGCGAGATCGACTTCATCGATCGTCCACGTCTGCGGCAGGCGTTTGGCCATGCGCTTCTGAAAGGAGCGGGCCTTGCCGTCCACACCGGGACAGTTGTACTGGCGGCGTTGCGAACCGGCGATGAGTAAAACGCGCATGCGTCACAGAGCTGGTGCAAAGCGCGCGCGCAGGCGATTCGCCGAACGCGTCGCCTGCTACACTCAACGCCTTGTCCCGGACGGTCGTTCTCTTCGCCCGCAGCCCTGAGCGTGAAGCGCTTGCGAAGGGGTTGCGTGCGCTGGTGGCGGTGCCGCTGTTTCGCCGGTTGATCGCGGACTGGTTGCGCGCCGCGCGGAATGCGGGTGCCGAGGCGGTGGTCGCGTGCGAGGACGAAGATCGTGGCGCTCTGGCGGCGATTGCGGCGGAGCTGCCGCGCATGTTTCTCGCGCAGCGCGGTGCGACGTTCGGGGCTCGCTTAGCAGCGGCGGCTGAGGATGTTTTCGCGCGCGGCGCGAGCTCGGTGTTGATCGCCGGGATCGATGCGCCGCCGCATGCGCTCGATCGCGCGTTCGCGGCGCTGGAGCGGGGCTTCGCGGTCGTGGCGCCGGCGCGCGATGGCGGCGTGAACGTCATTGGACTCGCGCGCGAAGATGTGGCGTTGCTCGAAGCGATCGAGCCGCGGCGGCGGGATGTGCTGCGGCTTTGCCGCGCGGCGTTCGGCGCGAAACTCGTCGAGCTCACCGGCGCGGTTGATATCGACAATCATGCGTCGCTCGATGCGGCGCGACATGACGTGGCGTGGCGTGCGTATTTCGCCGTCGCGTCGTTTGCACTCGTAGCGTCCGATCATCCGCAAAGAGGCATCGCCCTCACGCCGCTCTCCCGTCCTCCTCCTGCGCGCGTAATTCGCTGACGCGACGCGCACGATCGATTTCGTTTCGACATTGGAGGAGCAATGCCTAGCTATTACCTGTCCGAGGATTTGGCGCGTTTTGGAGAGATCTCGAAGAGCAATCCGAAGGGTTGGGACGGATTCCTGAACTGGTATCAGTCCACCATGGCGCCCGGCGCGCTCGACGAGAAGACGAAGAAGCTCATTGCTTTGGCCGTCGCTTATGCCATCCAGGAGCCGTACTGCATCGATTCCTATTCGTCGGCGTGCAGCGACGCGGGCTTCACGCCGGAAGAGATGGCGGAAGCGGTTGGAGTGGCGGCCGTCATTCGTGGCGGCGGCACGATCGCGCACTGGGCGCAGTCGTGCAACGCGCTCGCGCGGCGGGATTAGCTCGTGCGCGTGCTCGTCATCGGCGCGGGTCCCATGGGGATCGCCGCTGCCGCAGGCGCGTCGGATCGCGGTCATGACGTGACCGTCGTCGAGCGGGGAGAAGTCGGTGCGTCGTTGCGGACCTGGGGGCCGACGCGCTTCTTTTCGCCGCTGGCGATGAACGTGTCTCCGTCGATGCGCTCGCGGCTCGGCTCCATCGATGACGACGCGCTGCTAACCGGACCCGAATACGTCGAAGAGATCCTCGAGCCGATCGCCAAGACGCTGCGTGTGAAGACGAATGCGCGCGTCATCGCCATCGGCAGGCGAGGGCTGACGCGCAGCGATTACGCCGGACACCCGTTGCGCGCGGAGAAGCCGTTTCGCGTCGTGCTGCAGGACGACGAAACGCTCGAAGCGGACGTCGTGCTCGACGCTAGCGGCGGCCTCGTCGTGCCGCGCGCGTTTGGCGCGGGCGGCTTGCCGCCGCGCGGGCTCTCGCGCCTCACGCAGCCGCCCATTCGCACGCTGGGCGAGCTCGCGTCGCGCGTCGACGAGTTGCGCGGCAAGCGAGTTCTCGTCGTCGGCGACGGCCACTCCGCCGCGAACGCCATCGTCATGCTGGCCAATGAACCGTCCGTGCACGTGGTGTGGGCCGTGCGCACCGCCAATCGCAAACCGTGCGAAGAGGTGATGAACGATCCGTTGCCCGAGCGGCAGCGCGTCGTCGGCCGCGCGAACGAGCTCGCCGCCGCGCCATCGCAATCGCTGCACGTCGAGCGACGGGCGATGGTGGAGAGCCTCGCCGCGAACAACGGTCATCTCGCCGTCGCGCTGACCGGCAACCGCGTCGTGGAAGTCGATGCGCTGGCCGCGTTCACCGGATACCAACCGTCGAACGATTACCTCTCCGAAGTGGCGGTGGAAATTTCGCCAATCACCGAAGGAGGCGCGCGGCTGTATCGCGCGATCTCGAATGTCACCGACTGCCTGACTGTTCCGGCAGTGAAGCCGGAGGATCTGCAGTCGGGCGAGCCCGGCTACTACTTCGTCGGCTCGCGCGCCTACGGGCGTTCCAGCGGCTTTCTTCTGAACACCGGCTTCGCGCAGCTGGAGGTCATTCTCAATGCTCTCTGAGTCCGCCGTCACGCATCCGCACGTGCCGCTGCAGGCGCTCGACACGCTCTGGTTTCAGGTGGCGGGCACGATCTGCAACATCGAGTGCACGCACTGCTTCATCTCCTGCTCGCCGAAAAACCATTCGCACGAGATGCTCACGCTCGCCGATGTGCAACGGCGTCTCGATGAAGCGCGCGAGCTTGGCGTGCGCGAGTACTACTTCACCGGCGGCGAGCCGTTCATGAATCGCGACATGCTGCCGATTCTCGAAGCGACGCTGAAGCAAGGACCAGCCACGGTGCTGACAAACGGCATGCTGCTGCGGCCGGAGGTCTGCCGCCGTCTGCGCGAGCTGTTCGACGCCAGCGAGTACTCGCTCGACATCCGCGTTAGTCTCGATGGCTTCGACGCGGAGTCGCACGACGCCATTCGCGGCAAAGGCGTATGGGATCGCGTGATGTGGGGTCTGCGCAATCTCGCGGACGCCGGCATCAACCCTGTCATCACAGTGACCACCGCCGCGGAAGGAGTGGCCAGCGCAGAAGGCCGCGCGCGTTTTCTGGAAATCATTCGCGGCTTCGGTTTCGACAAGCCGCGTCTGAAGGTGCTGTCGCTCTTCCACATCGGCGCCGAAGAGACGCGCACGCGCGCATACGAATCGTGGGAACGTCTGACGCGCGACGAATTGAACGAAACCGAAGCGGCCACGCTGCAATGCTCGTCGTGCCGCATGATCACGAGCAAAGGCGTCTACGTCTGTCCGATTCTGATCGAAGAGCCGGAAGCGCGGATGGGGGAGACGCTCGCCGAAACGCTGCGCGCGTTCCCGCTCAAGTACGGCGCCTGCCACACATGCTGGGTGGATGGTGTGACGTGCACGACGTGACGCGCTTCGCGTTCATCGGCGGCATCTACTCGAACTATCACGCGCTGGTGGTGACGCTCGCCGACATCGCCCGCCGCCAAGTCGACGCCACCTTCTTTCTCGGCGACCTCGGCGCCCTCGGTCCGTATCCCAATCGCGTCCCCGAATTGCTGATCGAGCGCGGCATCCGCGGCATTCAAGGCAATTACGAAGAGTCGCTGTCGTCGCGCGCGAACGACTGCCACTGCGGCTACACCGATCCTCGCGACAATCATTACGCGCAGATCTCGTACGACTACACGTTCGCCAACACATCCGACGCCTTGAAAGATTGGATGGGAACGCTGCCGTGCGAGATCCGCTTCACCGCCGGCGATCGCCGTTTCCTGCTCGTGCACGGCTCGCCGCGAAAGATCAACGAATTCCTCTGGCGCTCCACGTCGCCGGAACCATTTCTCGAAAAACTCTGCCGCGATCACGACGCCGACGTCATCGTCTGCACGCATACCGGCCTGCAGTGGCACAAGGCGTTGGCGAACGATCGTCACGTCATCAACGCCGGTGTGATCGGACGGCCTGCGAACGACGGTCGCACGAATGTTTGGTACACACTCGTCGAAGTGCGCGGGAGTACGGTCGACGTGCAGTTCGTGCCCGTCGCTTACGATCACGAAACTCTGGCCGCGGAGATGCGGCGCGAGCGGCTGCCGGAAGAATTCGTGGAGACGATTCTCACCGGCTGGTGGACGACGTGTCTGGAAGTGCTGCCGCCGAAAGAGCGCGCGGTCGGCCGTTACTGACCACGTCTCGCGCACCCGTTTTGCTTCGCACGACGATGTGCTCAGGTTCTCGCTCTGCATCGCCATCGGGGCGCTGATTCTCATCGCCACGCTCATCGACGTCATTTGGACGACGCTTGGTACGCACGGCGGTGGTCCCTTGTCGAAGCACTTCACCGCCGGCATCTTCGCCTTCGCGCGCGCACTGAACCGCCGCCGGCCGCATCACCGCTTGCTCTCGTTCGCCGGCACCGCGATCCTCGCCGCGCTGGTGGCGTTCTGGATCGTCTTGCTGTGGGTGGGCTGGACGACGTTCTTCAGCGCGAAGCCGAACGCGCTCGTCTATGCGCAATCGCGCGCGAACACGACGATCTTCGACCGCCTCTTCTTCGTCGCATACACGATGACGACCATGGGCAACGGCGATTTTCAGCCGAACGGCCCATGGTGGAAGATCGCCGCGTCGTTCACGGCGTTCACCGGCCTGGCCGCGTTATCGACGGCGATCACGTTCCTCCTCTCCGTCCTCTCCGCCGTCGTCGAAAAACGCGCCCTCGGCGCATACGTCTCCGATCTCGGGGGCGATCCGTACGAGATCATCCGCCGCTCCTGGACCGGCACGCAGTTCGATTCGCTCAACGATCATCTCGTGCAGCTCACCACCGCGGTGCACATCTACACCGAACAGCATCTCGCGTATCCGGTGCTGCGCTACTTTCACAGCGAAGGGGAACGCACCGCGGCCACGCTGCGCGTGCCGGCGCTGTACGAGTTGTTGCTGATTCTCACAGGCGGCGTGGCGCCGGAAAAGCGGCTGCCGCCGCAGGTCACGAATCCGCTCAGCTGGGCGATCTCGGCGTACGCGGAAGTGATGAACAAGGAGATCGTCATCGCGGCGGATCACCCGCCGGACGCTCCGAATCTCGCGCGCGTTCGCGCGATGGGCGTGCCGACCGTCGACGACGAAACGTTTCGCCGCCACGTCGACGAAGCCAGAGACACCCGCGCCTGCCTCCTCGGCCTCGTCCTCAAAGACGGCTGGCAGTGGGAAGAGGCGATGGGGCGCAGCGCCGTGCGCGCCGGCTCGTCAGCGCCGTAGTGGATCGCGCCGCCGGTCGGGGCCGCCGTCGCCGTCGAACGCGAGGTCGTCGAGATCGGCGTCGTCGGCGCGATCGATCAGCGCCACCTCGTCTTCATCGTGCTCGTAGATGTAGCCGGTGGGCGGACGCTGATCGTGACCGCCGAGGGGAATGCCGCGACCCTCGCCGCCGTCGACCGCGCCGGTACCGCGTGCGGTTTTCTTTCGTCCGAACATGCCGGCTTTCATTGCAAGGGCGATGCAATGACAAAAGGCGCTCGACGCGTCGTATTGCATTCAATACAATCCCGCCGCTCGATGGATCGAGGGATGGCTTATCTCGCATGTCTGAGCTCGGCAGCGGACGTCGAAACGCTGCTGTTGCTACGCCGCTCGCCGGACACGTTCTGGACGCCCACCGCGGTGGCCAGCGCGGTTGCGTGTACCACCGACGTGGCCGCTGCCTGTCTGCGAGCGCTCGGATTGGCGCGGCTCGTCGTGCCGGCGAGCTCGACGGCGGATGCGTATCGCTACTCGCCGCCTCCTGACGCCGTCTCGCAGATCGAAGCGCTCGCCGCGGCGTACCGCCTCAGGCCGAACCTGGTCGTGCAAGCGGTTCAATGCGAAGGCGAGCTGCGCGCACGGGCATTCGCTGAAGCGTTTCGCTTCGCGCGCTGACGCGGTTCGGCAGTTGCACAGCATTCGAGCGATGAAGATTCGCGGTGCGGTGGTGGTGGTGACCGGCGCGTCGAGCGGCATCGGACGCGCGACCGCTCTCGCGCTCGCAGCCGAAGGCGCGACGCTCGTGCTGACGGCGCGCGACCGCGAGGCGTTGACCGTCGTTGCGCGCGAGTGCACCGAAGCGGGCGGCGAAGCGATCGTCGTTCCCGCCGATGTCACGCGTGAGAACGACGTGCTCGCCGTCGCGCAACGCGCTGCCGACACCTACGGCCGCATTGACGCGTGGCTGAACATCGCCGGCGTCTATCTCGTCGGCCGCTTCGAAGACGCGCCGCCCGCCGCCTTCCGCCGCGTGATCGAAACGAATTTCTTCGGCACGGTGAACGGCGCACGCGCGGCGCTGCCGTATTTTCGGCGGCAGGAGCGCGGCATTCTCGTCAACGTCGCCTCGGTTGCCGGCGCCGCGCCGCAGCCGTATGCGAGCGCGTACGTGGCCAGCAAATTCGCAGTGCGTGGCTGGTCGTCAGCGCTGCGCATGGAGCTTGCGGCCGAAGATCGTCACGGCATCCGCATCTGTACTGTGCTGCCTGCGGCGATGGACACACCGATTTTTCAGCACGCGGCGAACTACAGCGGCCGCGCCACGCGCGCGCTCGACCCCACATACGATCCGCAAGATGTGGCCAAAACGATCGTGCGCCTGCTCGAACATCCGCGCCGCGAAGTGATCGTCGGCAGCATCGGCCCCGCCATCGTCAAGGAAGCGGGCCTCTCGCTCGAAACGCACGAGCGGCTGACGACGCGCTATTACGCGCGCGACCAGTTCCAGAACGGCGCTGCTTCTCATACCGACGGAAACCTGTTCCGCACCGCAGGCCCGAAAGCCATTCGCGGTGGCTGGAATCCGCCAAAGCGCCGGCGTCGCGCGGCATTCGCTGTCGCTGCGGCGGTGCTGGGTGTGGGCGTGCTGGCCGCGCGGCGGCGCGGAAAAGGCGAGTAAAAAAAGCGGCCGGGCACCGTCGCAGGGTGAGTGCTCGAAGGAGTGAATTCGAAGCCTGCGCCGGGCCCGGCCATCCCTGCTCCACCTCGGAGTCGGGATCTTGTGATCGATTACGTACCGGGGATGGAGATACGACTGTAAAGAACGACCAGCGTCGCAATGACGATGAGCTCCACGGCAAACCCCTCCTTCGCTCCGCTCTGCGGCGGTTAGTGGAGGGCCCTCGGGAAGGTGTGTCGGGAGGTGGGGATTACCTTATAGGTGGGATGGAGGAACGAAGACGCGGCTGGTCGTTTCCCGCGATTCGATATAGCGGCGGACGTGACGGATGAGAATCGTCGTGGCGCTTCCGGAGTCGAGCGCTTCATTGAGCTACGCCAGCGCGGTGAGGGCGTTCGTGCTCATGCCGACGGCGCTGAAACTCTCCGCGAGTCCCGTGCAGAGGCGATGCGCTTCTGCGGTGCGCCCGATGGCCAATAGCGCTTCGGCCATGTCGAGCGTCACGAGCGCAGCGTCGGTCGTCGCGCCGAGCGTGCGGAACTCGCGCTCCGCTTCGCGCAACCGGCCAATGCCGCCTTCCAGATCGCCCGCGCTGATCATCAGGCAGCCGAGGCTCCAGCGCGTGCGGATCTTTTCGGTTTCGAGGCCGCGTGTTTCGTAAAGCGACAAAGCCTGTTGGAACAGCTGCTGCGCCTGCGCGTGATCGCCGAGGCCGATGAAGCAGTTGGCGATGTTCGCGTAAAGGCGCGCCATCGTCTCCGCGTCGCCGAGGCGCCGCGCCAGACTGACGAGGCTCGTGAAGAGCTCCAGCGCTTCATCGAAACGATTGCGATGAAACAGCACGGCCGCTTCGACGATGCGCGCGTGCATGTAACGCTCGTCTTCACCGAATTGCCGAAACACGCGCGCGCTGTGCCGCGCCAGGCGTGCCGCTTCGTCGAGATGCTCCGCTTTGATATGCACGACGGCGCGCAGGTAATCGACGAGCGCAATGGAAAACGCGGATGCCGGCGTGTCGGTGAAGGCACGCTCTGCGAGATCGAGCGCGTCCTGCGCTTCGGGATAGCGGCCGAGATAACGGAGCGCGTTGGCGCGTTCGAGCCAGGCGTTGCCGAGGAGCTCGTCGATCAGCATCGGCGGGTAATCGTCGGCGGAAAGATTCTCGGCGATGATCACCGCTGTATCGGCGAGCGACAGTGCGTGCATCGGCTGCTTTTCACGCAAATCGCGCGCGACGTTGCAGAGCTTCCGCACGACGCCCGCGGTCTGCATCATTGAAGAATTGGCGATGTTCGCGCGGCGGAACGCGGCGGGGCTGGTGAGGATCGGCGTCAGGAACTGCTCCGCCTCCGCATCTTCGGTGGCGATGAGATGTTCGATGGAGCGCAGCGATTGCGGCATCTCGCGGTGGCGCCGCACTGCATCGGCGTACTCCCACATGGCCGTGCTGGCCAGTGCGGCTTCCAACTCGCGCAATTCATCGAGCAGCGTGCGGCACGGATCGCATTCGAGCAGATGCTGCTCGAGCGCGGCGCGATCCGGAAACGATTCCGGATCGTCGAGATAGTCGTACAGCGCAGCCTCGTCGTAGTGACTCACGGCTGTCTCTCCAGGAGTTCGTTGTAAATGCGGCGTACCTGCTTGCGGCAGTTGTGCAGCAGTTGCATGACGTAACCGGCGCTCGTGCCGAGATGTGCCGCAATCTCGTTCGCCGAGTAGCCCTCCACGTAATACAGGCGGAGCGTTTCGCGGCATTTCGGGCCGAGGCGATTGAGGGCGGCGGCGACGGTGATGCGGTCGACGATCGTCGCTTCGGTGTCGTTCGGGCGCGGATCGGCGTAATCGTCAATGTCGGGAGGAAGAGGATCCGTACGCGAGGCCATGCGCCAGTAACCGCGGCTGGCGTGACAGACGGCGCCGATCAGCCAGCGCTTGGGATCGCGAATCGCGCCGCAGCGCAGGAGGTAGGAGATGAAGATCTCGTTGACGAGCGCCTCCGCGTCGGCGGCCGGGATGCGAAACTTCTTCTCCGCGATTTCGCGGAGCAGCCAGCCATGGAGCCGATAGGCGTCTTCGATGCCCGCGTGTTCCGCGGCGCTCACATCGAATGGCGGCTCGTCCCCGCCTCCAGACACGGCCATATTTGGAAGTATATTCGCGGCCAATGATTCTCGCGGGCGATGTCGGCGGCACGAAGACGCTTCTGCGCTGCGTGGACGACGCGGGGAACGTGGTGCGCGAAGAGCGTTACGAGAGCGGCGCGTATGCGACGTTCGACGCGATGGTGGCCGAGTTTCTGGCGAGCGCGCAGGAGCGTTTCGACGCGGCATGCTTCGCGGTGGCCGGGCCGGTGTACGACGGACGCGCCGAAGTGACGAACGTCGGGTGGAAGCTGGACGAGCAAGCGTTGGCGCGGCAATTCAAGATTCCGCACGTTGCGTTGATCAACGACTTCTTCGCCATCGCGGTCGGCGTGCCGTTGCTGCGCGACGAAGATCTCATCACGCTAAACGCGGGGACGCGCGCGCCGGACGGGCCGATCGGCATCCTCGGCGCAGGAACGGGCCTCGGCGAAGCGGTGCTCGTGCCGAACGGTGACTCGTACCTCGTCGTGCCGACGGAAGGTGGGCACACGGACTTTGCGCCGCAGAACGAAGAGCAATCGCGCCTGCTGCTGCATCTCTTCGAAAAGTACGGCGAGCATGTGAGCTGGGAGCGCGTCGTCTCCGGCATGGGCTTGGTCAACATCTTTACCTTCCTGGGCGGCAGCGAGGAAGAGCCGGCGCGCATCGCGGAGCTGGCGGGTGAAGGCGACCGGATCGCGATGCGCACGATGGAGATGTTCGTCGACGCGTACGGCGCGGAAGCGGGCAACATGGCGCTGGGCGTGCTCGCGCGCGGCGGCGTCTTCCTGGCCGGCGGCATCGCCGCGAAAAACCGCCGCTGGTTCACCGACGGCGCGTTCCGCGCGGCATTCGTACGCAAGGGCCGCTTCCGCTCGCTGCTCGAAACGATTCCGGTGCATCTGATCGTGAACGAGCGCGTCGGCGTGATCGGCGCGGCGGAGTGGGCGGGGCGCGCGGCGACCGCCCTGCGCCCAGGCTCACAGGCTCACAGGCTCAGAGTAGCGCCCGTATGGTCGCCAACGTTCTCGCATGTGGCATGTGCGAGAAGTTCGTCCCTCGCGGTGCGGGTGCTGCTGTGAGCCTGTGAGCCTATGAGCCTATGAGCCTCCGCCCGCGGACGCGGGCGGCGCGGCCAGCGCGCCCGGAATGCCCCCTGCCACCGCACGGTTGAGCCTCGCGCAACTTTCGAGGAGCAGACAACAGCATGGGTCTATCAGTCGGTATCGTCGGTTTACCGAACGTCGGCAAGTCGACGATCTTCAACGCGCTCACCGCCGCGGGGGCGCAAAGCGCCAACTATCCCTTCTGCACGATCGAGCCGAACGTCGGCATCGTGCCGGTGGTCGATGCGCGGCTCGTCAAGATCTCCAAGCTCGCGCAGAGCAAGCAGATCATCTTCACCGACCTCAAAGTCGTCGACATCGCCGGCCTCGTGCGCGGCGCATCGAAGGGTGAAGGCCTCGGCAATCAGTTCCTCGCGAACATCCGCGAGACCGAAGCGATTCTGCACGTGGTGCGCTGCTTCGAAGATCCAAACGTCGTGCACGTCGAAGGCAGCGTCGATCCGGAGCGTGACATCGAAGTGATCGAGACCGAACTGCTGCTCGCCGATCTCGATGCGCTGCAGAAGCGGAACGACCGCGTCGGCCGCCTCGCGCGCGTCGGGCAGAAGGAGTACATCGCCCAGGCGGAAGCGCTGACGAAGGCGATCGCGGCCGTGGAGAAGGGGACGCCGCTGCGCGCGGCCGGACTGACGGACGACGAGCAGGAAGCGCTTCGCGAGCTGAGCCTCATCACGCTCAAGCCGGTGCTCTACGTCGCCAACGTCGCGGAAGACGATCTCGGCAAGGAGACGCCGCTGCTGCAGAAAGTTCGGCGCGTGGCCGCGGAAAAAAATGGCGAGATCGTCGTCATCTGCGGCGAGCTCGAAGCGCAGATCGCGCAGCTGCCCGAGGATGAACGGGCCGATTTCCTCAAAGAAATGGGCCTCGACGAGCCGGGATTGAATGTGCTCGTGCGGGCGGCATACAAACTGCTCGATCTCGAAACGTTCTTCACGGCCGGGCCGAAGGAAGCACGAGCGTGGACGATCCATCGCGGATCGAAAGCGCCGCAGGCGGCCGGGAAGATTCACAGCGATTTCGAGCGCGGGTTCATCCGGGCGGAGACGATTGGCTACGACGACTACATCGCATACGCCGGCGAGCAGGGAGCGAAAGCGGCCGGGAGGATGCGCAGCGAAGGAAAGGATTACGAGGTCGCGGACGGCGACGTGATCCTCTTCCGATTCAATGTCTGATTCTTTCGAGCTGACTTCCGAAGAAGGCCTCATCATTCGCGGCGATCTCGCCGTGCCGGACCGCCCTCGCGCGCTGGTCGTGCTCGTGCACGGCTTCAAAGGCTTCAAGGATTGGGGCTTTTTCCCCTGGCTGTCCGAACATCTCTGCCGCCACCGCGCCGTGGTCTGCCGCTTCAACATGTCGCGCTCGGGCATCGGCGAAAATCCGGAGACGTTCGACCGGCTCGATCTGTTCGAAGGCGACACGTATTCGGCGCAAGTGTCCGATCTGCGCAAAGTGGTCGAGCACGCGCAATCACGCCATCGCAGCCTGCCGGTGTTTCTCGTCGGCCACTCACGCGGCGGCGGCGTGGCGCTGCTCGCGGCGAAGCACATCCCGAAGCTGAGCGGCGTGGCGACGTGGAGCGCGATCTCGCGCGTCGATCGCTGGAGTGAGGAAGACATGCGCGAGTGGCGGGAGCGCGGCTATCGCGAGGAGGTGAACTCGCGCACCAAGCAGGTCATGCGCATGTCGACCGCGATTCTCGACGACGCGCCGCGGCACGACGTGCTCGGATCCGCCGCCGATCTCGAAGTGCCGCTGCTCGTCGTGCACGGCGCGCGCGATGAGAGCGTTTCGTCTGCCGAAGCGCATGCGATCGCGGCGACTCGACATGACGCGAATCTCGTGATCATCGGCAAAGCGAGCCACACGTACAACGCCATTCATCCGCTGGTGCACGTGCCTCACGAACTGAGCATGGCGGCGGAGATCACCGCGCATTTCATCGCGGCGTAC
>DASSMK010000291.1:0-4393 GCA_035688915.1 Thermoanaerobaculia bacterium | reverse complement strand
ACGATCGCCGCGACCACGCCCACCACGCAGCCCACCACGTTCCACCACAGCCACGCCATGTCGGTGTAGCGCGCGCAGAGGATCACGGCGATCTCGCCGGCCAGCGCGCCCCAGAACACCGCCACGCCGCCGACCTGCTTGAAGTAGAAGGCGACGAGGAAGATGGCCAGCATCGTTCCGTAAAAGAACGAGCCGACTTTGTTCACCGCCACGATCAAGGAGCCGAGGCGCGTGGCGTAGTTCGCGAAGGCGATGCAGAAGAGGCCCCAGAACACCGTCATCGCTTTGGAGATGCGCACGTACTGCACGTCGGCGAGCTCGCGCTGCACGAGGCGCTTCCAGACGTCGATGACGCTCGTCGAGGCGAGCGAGTTCAATCCCGACGCGGTGGCGGACATCGCGGCGCAGAAGATCGACGCGAGCAGCAGTCCGACCACGCCGGCGGGGAGGTTCTGCATCACGAAGGTGAGGAAGACGTAGTCGGTGTCGGCGGTGTCGGCTTTCGGATCGCGCTGCTTCACCAGCTCGTTCGCCGCGGCGCGCGTTTGGGCTTCCCGCTTCTGCAGCGCGTCAAGTTGTGTGCTGGCGCGCGCGACACCGTTCGCGTCGTTCGCATTGGTTGCGGTGACGAGCTCCGTCGCGCGCAAACGCTTTTCGGCGAAGGTCTGCTGGTGCGTCGCTTCGAGCGTGCTGCCGGCGAGTGTGGCGCGATGCGACGGATTGAACGACAGCGGCGGTGCGCTGAACTGGTAGAAGACGAAGACCATCGTGCCGACGAAGAGGATGAAGAACTGCATCGGCACTTTGACCAGGCCGTTGAAGAGGAGGCCGAGGCGGCTCTGCGCGATGGTTTCGCCGGTGAGGTAGCGCTGCACCTGCGATTGGTCGGTGCCGAAGTAGGCGAGAGCGACCATCAGGCCGCCGAAGAGTCCCGACCAGAAGTTGTACGGCGTGCTCACGTCGAACGAAAAGTCGATCACGTTCAGTCGGCCGAGCTTTCCGGCGACGCGGACGGCATCGACGAGACCGACCTGCGGCGGCAGCGATTTGACGGCGATGACGAGCGCCACGGCCATGCCGCCGAGGGAGATGAGCAGCTGATGCATCTGCGTCCAACTCACGGCCTTCGTGCCGCCGGTGGCGGTGTAGATGATGACCAGGATGCCGATGACGATCGTGGTCAGGCCGACGTTCCAGCCGAGGACGAGCGAGACGATCAGCGCGGGTGCGTAGAGCGTCATGGCGGTGCCGAGGCCGCGCTGGATGAGGAACAGCACCGCGGTGAGCGTGCGCGTGCCGGGGCCGAAGCGCGTCTCCAGATATTCGTACGCGGTGAAGACTTTCAGGCGGTGATAGATCGGCACGGCGGTGATGGAGAGGATGACCATCGCGATCGGCAGGCCGAGGTAGAACTGCACGAAGCGCATGCCGTCGACGTAGGCCTGGCCGGGCGTGGAGAGAAACGTGATCGCGCTGGCCTGCGTGGCCATGACGGAGAGGGCGATGGTGTACCAGCGCAGCTGCCGGTCCGCGAGCAGGTATTGCTCGAGACGCTTCTGCCGCCGCCCTTTCCACATGCCGTACAACACGATGCCGGCCAGCGTGGCGATGAGCACCAGCCAATCGACCGGCCTCACGAAAAGTACCTCGTGAACGCGTAGAAGAGCGCCACCAGCACGGCGAGATTGATCAGCACCGCCGCGTAAAGGCGGGGCCAGGATTTGCCGATGGGTGGTGGCGGGGAGTCGGGCATTTTGAGTGGCGCGCTATTTCGCCGAGACCATGTTCACGAACAACTTGAACGCTCCCGGCACACCGGCCGGCAGCTGCCGCCACCACGCGTAGCTCGTGTAGACGAACGCGCCTTTGCCGACGTGCGCGTACAGCTCGCCGCCGGGTTTCTGCGATTCGTTCGGGTCGGCGGACGAAAGCACGGTCTGGTACTTCGGATCCCAATCAGTGGTGAAGTAGAGGCCGCGCTCCTGCACCCAGCCGTTGAAATCGGCTTGCGTGATTTTGTTCGGCGTCGTGAGCAGCGGGTGATTCGGATCGAGCATCGTCACCGGCGCTTCTTCCACCGTCACGCGCTCGCTCGTCACTTTGAACGGATACGGACCCGGCGCCGCGACGGCGAGGTCATTGCCGGCGGTGTTGTACTGCACGACCACCGTGCCGCCGTTCTCGACGTAGCGCATCAGTTTTTCCTGCGCGAGCTTGAGGCGCTTGCGCGTGTTGTACGCACGGATGCCGGCCACCACGGCGTCGAAGCGCGCGAAGTCGCCACGATCGAGATCGGCATCGCTGAGCAGCGTCACTTCGTAGCCGGCCTGGCGCAGGTAGTTCGGGACGTCGTCGCCGGAGCCCATGATGTAGCCGATCTTCGTGCCGCGTTTCTTCAGGTCGACGCGCACCAGTTTGGACGTTGCGTCGCCGAAGATGCGCTGCGCCGGGATGTGCGGATAGTCGATGTTCGTCACGCTGCGCGACAGCACCTTGCCGTTCGCGAGCGTCACTTCGGCCGTCACCACTCCCGTCGATTCGCCCGCCGGCGGCGTGATCGTGAAGCGCGCGTCGGCTTCGTCACCTTTCGTTTTGAACGACACCGGCAGCGATTCCGGCGTGACCTTCCAGCCGTCCGGCAGGCGCAGTCGCACGCTGCCTTCCGTCGCACCCGCGAAGCTGGTGAGCTTCAGCGCGATGTCTTTCGCTTTCGTGTCGGGGAAGAGGTAGACGCCTTCGTTGAGATTGGCCACGACTTCCGGCACCACGTCCACATTGCGCGTCTGCTCGCCTTTGACCGGATCGGTCCAGCGATAAACCGCCGGCACGGTGAAGAGAATCGTGTGCATGCGGCCGTCGTCGAGCGAGACGGTGATCGGAATGGACGGCGCGTTTTCCGGCTGCCCGATGAGCTGCGTTTCGTCGACTTCGTACATCCCTTTCGCCGGCGCCTTGCGCAGCCAGTACGGCTGCGAGGTCGAGTAATCGAGCGGCAGCTTGATCTTGATGTCGGTCTTCACCGGCTCGTTGTTCTTGAGCAGCATGCCGGGCGCGACGCCGGGATCGGCGTAACGCGACGCGACGGTGGCGAGCGTAAACGGATAGTCGCTGCGATTGACGACGGTGACGCTCACCGGAATCTCGCCGCCTGCGACGACCGATGAATCAGCCGCGGAAACGTCGATGGAGAGGCCGGCGCAGTCGCGGATGACGTTGGCCAGCTCGCGCTTCTTCACCTCGATCCACGGATTCGCGCGTGACGACCACGCGTCGCTGGCGCCGAGGCGCTCGAGCTCTTCCCACGCGACGAGCAGTTGCGGGATCGAGGCGGCGGGATTCGCTTCATCGAACTGATCGATCGCCTGCTGCAGCGCTTTGCCGACGCGTTCACCGCCCGTGTAACGCGACCAGCTCGTGTCGATCCCTTCGAAGAGATCTTTCGTGGCGGGATCGCCGCCGCGCTGGTCGTAGTAGTTGATCAGCGTGCCGCGGCGCTCGGCGGAACCGAAGCCCTGGCTCTTATGCTGGCTGCGGCTTTCGGCGGCGATTTCGGTGTAGGCGCGGCCGAGAAGCGGGTTGTAGGCGCCGAGATCGAGGCGGAGCGATTTCGCGACGGACGGATCGTCCGGCTTGATCGGCTGCCACGAAAAGCGATTCCAGAAGATCCGCTTCGGCTGCCAGAGGTTCACGTATTTGAGCTGCTCGGGAAACTTCGTCGGATCGGCCGCGAGCTTGAACGCTTCTTCGGCAAGGATGGCCGATGCGGTGTGCTGGCCGTGGCCGCCTTCGCCGGTGATCGGGAAGCGCATCACGATGACGTCCGGCTGGAAGCGGCGGATCGTCCAGACCACGTCGGCGAGCACCGCGTCGCGATTCCAGATCGTCAGCGTTTCGTCGGGACTCTTCGTGTAGCCGAAGTCGAGCGCGCGCGTGAAGAACTGCTCCGCGCCGTCGATGCGGCGCGCGGCGAGGAGCTCCTGCGTGCGGACGACGCCGAGGAGCGGACCTTTTTCGTCGCCGATGAGATTCTGGCCGCCGTCGCCGCGCGTGAGCGAGAGGTAGCCGGTGCGATACAGCCGGCCGTTCGAGCTCCATGCGAGCATGGCGGTGTTCTCGTCGTCGGGGTGCGCAGCGATGTAGAGCATGCTGCCGACGACGTTGAGCTTGCGCAGCGCGAGCTCGATCTGCGCGGCATCTTTCGCGAGCGCAGTGGTGGCGAAGAGCAGGATGAAGAGCGAAATGAGGATCCGGCGCATGGGGCGCGAGGATAGTCGCAGAGTCGCGGCGCGACAAAGTCTCGGCGCGGTTACGGCTTCGTCATTTTTGTGTCGCGCTACCGTTGGAGCGGCGGGGCTTGCCCCGCCGGGTCACCCCCGGTGTTGATTCAAAGCCG
>DASSMK010000290.1:0-2841 GCA_035688915.1 Thermoanaerobaculia bacterium | reverse complement strand
TTTCTACGATCGGTAGGCCACAACGTCTCCGGTTACAATCACTCCACTCCCATGATCCTCATCCCCATTGGCCGCGACGATGCGGAGATCCGGCGGCATGCCTGGGTTTCGTACGTCATCATCGGGCTGAACATCCTCGCTTTCGTTATCACCTTTGCCGTCGAGCGCACGTACGGCGCGGACGTGAACACGAAGTGGCGCGCCGCCGTCAGCTACTTTGCGCAGCATCCGTATCTGCGGATGCCGCACGAGATGCGCGACGTGCTGCCGGAAGATCTCGCGAAGCAGCTGGCGATGCTGCCGGCGGAGAGACCAGCATCCGCGCTCGCGCAGCAACGCCAGCAGGAGGAGCTCGAAGCGCTCACCGCCGACGCCGCAGCCGCGGTGCGGCAGCTGCCCACGATGCGCCTCGGCTACACACCCGGACAAGGCTCAGCGCTCACGCTGCTGACGTCGATGTTCATGCACGCCGGGTTTCTGCATCTCATCGGCAATCTGCTCTTCTTCTACATCAGCGGACCGTTCATCGAAGATCTGTACGGGCGGCCGCTGTTCGGGATCCTCTACTTCGCCGGCGGCATCGCGGCCACGCTCACGTACGGCGCGCGGCATGTCGCCGATGCCACGCCGCTCGTCGGCGCATCCGGCGCCATCGCCGCGGTGATGGGCGCGTATCTCGTGCGCCTCGCCACATCGAAGATACGGTTCCTCTTCGTGCCGTTTCTGCTCCGGCCCACGTTCCACTACGTCTTCGCAGTGCCGGCGTTCATCGTGCTGCCGCTCTGGTTCGTGCAGCAGTTCTGGCAGATGCAGAGCGAGCACAACGCCGCCGTCGCTTTCTCCGCGCACGTCGGCGGTTTCGTCTTCGGTGCGGCGTTCGCCGCGATCGTGAAGCTCACCGGCTTCGAGGAAAAGTACGTCGCGCCGAAGGTCGAGCAGCAGACGTCGTGGAAAGCCGATCCGCGCATCCTGCAAGCGATGGACGCGCGCAGCCTCGGCAATCTTCCCGCTGCGAAGCAGACGCTCGCTGCCGTGTTGCGCGACGATCCGAAAAACGTCGACGCGATGCGTCTGGCCATCGATGTGGCGGAGGACAGCGACGATGCAACCATGCTCGATTCAGTGGCCTCACGGCTGTTCGCCGTACTCGTCGAAGCGAAACAGCACGATGAAGCGCTGACGCTGCTGCTGGAGCTGGGCACGGCGCCGGTGCCGAAGCTGTTCGCGCGCGGCGCCGCGTTCGTCGAGCGCAACGGCGATCGCGAAGCAGCCATCGATTACTACCAGCGCGCCATCGATCGCGACAAGACGAATGGCGTGGCGCAGCTGCAGGCGCTGATGAAGATGGGCACGCTGCTGCGCATCAAAGGAGACACGAACGGCGCGCGCTCCGCGCTGACGCGCGCCAAGATGCATCCCGCATGTACCGCGGAGTGGGCGCCGACGATCGACGCGAAGCTCGAGCAACTCGGCGGCGAAGAAACGCCGTGGGCGTGACGCGCTAGCTCTTCGCGATCCAGCCGCCGCCGAGGCAGAGATCGTCCTGGTAGAAGACGACGGCCTGACCGGGTGCGACGCCGCGCAGCTTCTGCGAAAACAGCACGCGCGCGCGACCGCCGTCGAGCGGCGTGATCGTCGCCGCCACGTCTGCCATGCGTGAGCGAACGCGCGCCTGCACTTCGATTGCGCCATGCGGCGGTGCGCCTGCGATCCAATGCACGCGCTCCGCGATCAGCTCTTCGCGCTCGAGCGTCGACGCGGGACCGATCACCACGCGCTTCGTGAACGGATTCACATCGACGACGTACATCCGCTCGGTCGCGCCGCCGACGTCGATGCCGCGCCGCTGGCCGATCGTGAAGTGGTAGTAGCCGTCGTGCGTACCGACCACGTTGCCGTCGGTGTCGACGATGTCGCCGGCCGCTTCGCCTTTCGGGATGCCCGCTTCGCGCTCGACGATTGCGGCGTAGCCTTCCTTCTGCGGCACGAAGCAGATCTCGTAGGACTCCTTTTTCTTCGCCACCGACAGTCCCGCTTCGGCGGCGATGTCGCGCACTTCCGGCTTCGTGAGATCGCCGAGGGGGAAGAGCGCTTCGGCGAGCTGCTCCTGGGAGAGCTCGAACAAAAAGTACGTCTGATCCTTCGCGAGATCGACGGCCTTGCGCAGCTCGAAGCGGTCGCCGCTCTTCACAACGCGCGCGTAGTGGCCGGTGGCGATTTTCTCCGCGCCGATGGCGATGGCCTTGCGATGAAACTGATCGAACTTCACGTGTGTGTTGCACAGCACGCAAGGGCTGGGCGTGGTGCCGGAGAGGTAGCCGGCCACGAAAGGCTTCACCACTTTTTCGTGGAAGCCCTGCTCCATGTTCAGCGTGAAGTGCGGAATCTCGAGCTTCCAAGCCACGCGGCGCGCGTCGGCGAGATCGTCGATGGTGCAGCATCCGCCGTACGTCGTGTCGGCTGCCTGCAGGTTGTCGTACATCTGCATCGACAGGCCGACCACGTCGTGCCCCTGCGCTTTGAGCAGGTACGCGGCCGTCGAGGAGTCGACGCCGCCGGACATGGCCACCGCAATTTTCATCCCGTACCGCACAACGACGGACCTCGGGCATAATTCCCCCTGGTATCGACGTGAACGCGGTAAACGAAGTGGCAGCAGGCCGGGCGGCGAACGGTGCGGAAGCGCGCCCCTTTCGCGTGCTCGTGGTCGACGACGACGCGAACATTCGCAAGATGATCGTGGCGGCGCTCCGGCGGGAGGGCTACGCGTTTCTGGAGGCCGGCAACGGCCGAGAAGCGCTCGACCTGATGCGCAGCGATCACCCCGACGTGGTCGTGCTC
>DASSMK010000289.1:0-24180 GCA_035688915.1 Thermoanaerobaculia bacterium | reverse complement strand
ACGGAGAACGCGCTGCCCACTGCATCCATCAGCGGCGCATCCTCGTTCTGCACCGGCAGCAACGTGACGCTGACCGCGTCGGCCGCGACGTCGTATCTCTGGTCGACCGGCGCCACCACGCAGTCGATCACCGTCAATGCGGGCGGCACGTACAGCGTGACTGTCACCAACGCGGATGGCTGCACTGCGAGCGCGTCGAAGACGGTCACCGAGAACGCGCTTCCGACCGCATCGATCAGCGGCGCGTCGTCGTTCTGCACGGGCAGCAACGTCACGCTGACCGCATCCGCCGCGTCGTCCTACCTCTGGTCGACCGGCGCGACCACGCAGTCGATCACCGTCACCGCGGCTGGCACATACAGCGTTTCGGTCACCAACGCGAGCGGCTGCACGGCCACCGCGTCGAAAACCGTCACCGAAAACGCACTGCCGACTGCATCCATCAGCGGCGCGACCTCGTTCTGCACGGGCAGCAACGTGACGCTCACCGCGTCCGCCGCGTCGTCCTACCTCTGGTCGACCGGCGCGACGACGCAATCGATTGCCGTCAGCGCGGCTGGCACGTACAGCGTGACCGTGAGTAACGCGAACGGCTGCACGGCCAGCGCATCGAAAACCGTCACGGAAAATGCACTGCCCACGGCATCCATCACCGGCGCATCCTCTTTCTGCACGGGCAGCACCGCGACGCTTACTGCGTCCGCCGCGTCGTCGTATCTCTGGTCTACCGGCGCGACCACGCAGTCGATCACTGTCAGCGCGGCTGGTACGTACAGCGTGACGGTTACCAACGCGAATGGCTGCACGGCCAGCGCATCTAAGACGGTCACCGAGAACGCGTTGCCGTCTGCATCGATCAGCGGCCCGTCGTCGTTCTGCACCGGTAGCAACGTCACACTCACCGCATCGGCCGCGTCCTCGTATCTCTGGTCGACCGGCGCAACGACGCAGTCGATCACCGTCAGCGCAGGCGGCACGTACAGCGTCACCGTCACGAACGCGAGCGGCTGCAGCGCGAGCGCGTCGAAGACGGTCACCGAGAACGCGCTGCCATCCGCGACCATCACCGGGCCGTCGTCGTTCTGCGCCGGCAGCAACGCCACACTCACCGCGCCTGCGGGCAGCGGCTACACGTACCTCTGGTCCACCGGCCAGACGACGCAATCCATCACCGTCACCGCGGGCGGCACGTACACCGTCACCGTCACGAACGCGAACGGTTGCAGCGCCAGCGGCTCCAAAGCCGTCACGCAGAACGCACTGCCGACCGTTTCCATCGCCCCTTCATCGCAGACAGTGAATCGCGGCAAGGCCACGAGCACGCTCGTGTCGACAGTGACCGGCAGCGGCATCACGTACGCGTGGTACAGCGGCCAGCCCGGCAGCGGCTCGCCGCTCGGCGTGACGACGGCGAATTACTCGCCGTCCAGCGCCACCCGCGGCACGTTCACCTACTACCTCGTCGTGACCAGCTCCAGCGGCTGCTCGGCGACCAGCAACGTAGCCACGGTCATCATCAAGTAATGGCATCGTCCGGCGCCGTCCTCTTCATGAGGGCGGCGCCGGAGTGCCACGGCGCGGCGTATCATGATGGCGGTCCGCCATGAATGACAGCCGGACGACGGGAAGGGGAGGGCGGCGAGCCGCAATCGCGGCGTTGCAAGCCGCAGCCTTCCTTACCGTCGCCACAGGTGTCGCCGATCTGCTCCGCGCGCCGCTGCCGCGCCTCGATCTCATCGTCCCGTTCCTCTTCGCCGTCGCGATCTCCACACTCCTCGACGGCTTGCTGGCCGGCCTCATCGCTTCCGCCGTTGCGCTCGCAATCCACGCGCTCCTCTTCGCGGCGCGCGTCACCGCCGCCTCACTCGCACTCGATGCCGCGAAGCTCATCGCCGTCGTCGCCGCCGCCGCGATTCTTCGCGGCATTCTTCGCCGTCGCAGCAATCGCCTGCACACGCCGAAGCTCTCGCTAGTCTCCGCGCCGTTGCTGCTCGACGCGCCTCGCCGCGAGCACGATGACGAAGTGCTGCACGCCATCGACGCGCTGCGCACGGAGGTGCAGGCGGCGAAGGAGGAGCAGGAGGCCGCGCGCTATCGCGAGGCCGCGCTGGAGAAAGCATTCGAAGCAGCGCGCGCCGCACTCGATGCACGCGCCACCGATCTCGAAGCCTCGCTGAACGCGACGCGTTTCGACGCGCGGCAATCGCTCGAACGCGCGCTTTCCGATTTGCAACGCGAGCGCGAGCAGGTGGAGACGCTCACCACCTCGCGCGCTGCGCTCCGTCGCGAACTGGAGGATCTGCGCGCCGCGTCGATGCGCCAGCTGGAGACCGCGCGCGGCGCCGCCGCCTCCCTCTCCGCCCGCATCGCCGACCTCGAACGCCTCCTCGGCGACACCCGCGCCGCCCACACCAAGGAGCTGGAAAGCGAGCGCGCCTCCGGAGCCGCACGCGCCCGCGAGCTCGAAGCGGAATTGACGACGAAACGCACGGAAGCAGAACGGGAGGTCACGAATGCGCGAAACGCGGCGGCCTCGCGGATCGCCGAGCTCGAACGAGAGCTAGCCGCTACTCGTGCGAGTGCAGGGCAGTCTCTGGAGCGAGCACACGGCGAGACGGCCGCGCTCTCCGCGCGAGTGGCCGACGTGGAGCGCGAGCTCGCGAGCGAACGTGCGGCGCACGCGCAAGCGATCGTGAGCGAACGCACCGCCGCCGCATCGCGCATCGCCGCCCTCTCCACGCAAGTGGCCGACCTGGAGCGCGAGCTTGCGAGCGAACGCGCCGCGCACGCGCAGGAGCTCGAAACCGAACGCACCACCTCCGCCTCCCGCCTCGCGCAGCTCGAATCCGATCTCTTCGATGCGCGCATGAACGCGACTCAGTCGCTCGAAACCGCGCGCGCGGAATCGGCGTCGCGCGTGGCGGAGCTGGAGCGCGATCTGGCCACCTTGCGCGAGGTGCAAACGCTCGTCGCCGAACAGGCCCGCGCGACCGACACGGAAGCCGACGCGGTCCGCCGCACCAGCGCGTCACTGGCCAAGCGTGTGGAAGAGCTGGAACAGCAGCTCGTGCACGCGGACGATCTTCATACGCGTGAGTTGGAAGCCGCGCGCGCCGAAATGGCCGCACGCGCCGCTGGTCTGCAGCAAATGCTCGACGCCGAACGTGCGCGGCATCTGCTCGACGAAGCCCAGAACGCCGAACAACAGCAGCAGCTCGCGACGCTGCAAAAGCGCATCGCCGAGCTCGAACAGCAACTCGCCGCCGGCGCGCACGAATTCGATGTGCGTCTCCAGGAAATCGTCACCCATCTCGCCTCCGATCACGAAGCCGACCTCGGCCAGGCCATCGCCGAAAAGGAAGAAGCGCGCGCGGAGCTGCGCAGCGTGAGCCATCGCTTCACGGCGCTGCAGCAGCGCGTGGAGCAGGAGCGCGAGACGTTCCGCGTCGCTCAGGAAAAGTGGGTGGCGGCGCGACAGTCGCTGCTCGCGAAACTGCAGACGGCCGAGGAGCGGTATCGGCAGGCGGGGGAGGATGGCATGCGGGTGCTGTCGGAAACGCGCGCCGCCGCACAACGCGAGATCGACCAATTGCGCGCGCGCATCGCGGACCTCGCGCAACATGAGCCGAAGCCTGCATCGCGCGCCAAGATTCTCATCGCGCACGCCGACGCCGAATTGCGCATGGCCGCGAAGCTGAGCATGGAGCGGCTCGGCTACGAAGTGCTGACCGCGGCGGATGGATTGGAAGGATTGCGCATCGCCAATTCGACACTGCCGCATGTCGTCATCGCGGACGTGGGCATGCCGAAGATGGAAGGGCGCGAGCTCTGCCAGCTGCTGAAATCGCAGGAGCGCACCGCGGGCATCAAGGTGATTTTGCTGACGCGCGCGGACGACAATCGCACGCAGCATGAGCTCGGGCCGGATGAAGTGCTGAAGAAGCCGGTGAAGTTCGAGACCATGCGCGCGACGCTCGAAGCGCTGCTCACTCCCGGCTCGCGTACGGCCCCGTCGTGAGCTCCATGTGCCGCTCGGGATGCGCGGGCGTGCCGAATCCAAACTGCGCGTAAAGCCCCTGCGCATCACGCGTGACGAGATGCCACCGCCGCAATCGCTGCAGTTCCGGATGCGAACGAATGGCTTCCATCAACTGCTTGGAGATCCCGCGCCCGCGGTACGACGGCAGCACGAAAACGTCGGCAACATAGCCGAATGTGGCGTAATCGGTGACCACGCGCGCGAAGCCAACCAGCGCTTCGCCATCGAGCGCTGCGAAGCAGAGCGAGTGCTCGATGGAGCGCTCCACCAGCTCGCGCGGGATGTTCTTTGCCCAATACGACTCGTTGGCGAGATAGTCGTAGATGGCATCGACGTCGAGTTGGGTGCGGTCGGTGGTGATGGTGATCATCGGGCGCTCCTTTCGTCGCATTCTCAGAGTCTCAGAGTCGTCGAGTCTCAGAGATCGCGTTCTCGCCGTCTCCTCTGAGACTCTGCGACTCGACGACTCTGCGACTCCACAGCTACACAATCGTCCGCCCGCCCGACTCCTCCTCCAGATTCGCCAGCACGTTCAGCGCGCTTTCCAGCTCTGCGACCGATTCCGGCGCGCCGATGGAAACGCGCACGGCGCGGGGGATGTCGGGGCCCACCGCAAAGTTCGTGGCGGAGGCGACTCGGATGTTGCGGCGCAGGGCGGCGGCGGCAAAGGTGTCGGGAGTCCAGCGCGGCGGGAGGGCGAGCCAGATGTGCGGCGAGCGTTCGTCGCCGGTGGCGGGACGGCCGAGGATGTGGCGGGCGGCGCGTTGGCGAAGGGCGACTTCGGCGCGTTTGGCGGCGGCCAGTTTGGCGGCGGTGCCGTCTTCGATCCAGGTGGCGGCGAGCTCGGTCACCAGCGGCGAGGTGAAGAGCAGGCTTGCGGCGACAGCCGAATGCAGACGTGGCAGCAGCGCGTCGGGTGCGGTCATGAAGCCGGTGCGCAGCGCCGGCGCAACCGCCTTGCCGAGACCGGTCAGGTAGATCGTGCGGTCTGGCGCGAAGCGCGCGATCGGCGCGGGACCGTCGTCGACCAGGAAGCTCGTCACGTCGTCTTCGATGATCGTCACGCCGTACTTTTCGGCGATGCGCGCGATCTCGCGGCGTCGCTTCTCCGGCATCACCGTCGCCGTCGGATTCTGCAGCGTCGGCACGAGGTAGACGACGCGCGGACCGCCGCGCGCGCGAACGACGCGCTCGAACGCATCGGGCAGAATGCCGTGGCGATCGAGCGGCAGCGGAGCGAAGCGGAGATGCAGCAGCGAGGCGATCGCTTTCGCGCCGTGATAAGTCACGTTTTCCACCAGCACCGTGTCGCCCGGTTTCGCGGCGACGGCGAAGGCCAGGAAGAGCGCGTGCTGCGTTCCCGCCGTGACGACCACGCGCGACGGCTCGACGCCTCCGCCGATCCACGCGGCACCGGCGGCGCGATGCCGCTCGCTTCCCGAGCCGACGCCGTAACTGGTGGTATTCAACGTGGCCGCGAGCCGCTGCAGCACTTTCGCTGATACGTCCGGCAGCGGCGTGCTGATCACATTCGTGGCCAGATCGGTTTCGCTCTGCCGCGCCTCTTCGCGAGTCGTACCGCGAACGAACGTGCCGCGGCCCGTGTTCGATACCACGAGCCCGCGCTTCGCGGCTTCGGCGTACGCTCGCGTGACGGTGACGGGTGTGACGCGCAGCATACGGGCGAGCTCGCGGTGTGTGGGAAGCTGGCTGCCCGGCAGAACCACTCCGGCGCGCACATCGCGTTCCAGCGCATCGGCGATGCGCGCGTAGATCGGAGCGTCGGACGAAGAAAGCCGCGGTGACCAAATTGTCATAGTCGTTCTGTCATACTTGACGTACGGAGAGTGTAACACTATGGTCTCGCCTATGAATGGCGTCGAAATCGTGAACGAACCGCTCCTGCGCCGCGCCCACGAGCGCGCGGTCGAATTCCTCCGCACGCTGCCTGAGCGTCACGTCGGCGCGCGCGCCACGCGGGAAGAGCTGCTGGCCGCGCTCGACGCGCCGCTCACGCGCGACGGCGATCGCGAAGAGGCGGTGCTCGAGCTGCTCGCCGATCAGGGCGATCGCGGCACCACCGCCAGCGCAGGCCCGCGCTACTTCGGCTTCGTCATCGGCGGCAGCCTGCCGGTGGCGCTGGCCGCGGACTGGCTGGTCAGCACGTGGGACCAGAATCCCGGCATCTACGCCACCTCGCCGATCACGTCCGTGATCGAAGAGATCGCCGCGCGCTGGCTCGTGGAGCTGTTCGGCCTGCCGCGCGAAACGAGCGTCGGCTTCGTGACCGGCTGCCAGATGGCAAACTTCACCTGCCTCGCCGCCGCGCGCCATGGCGTGCTGCGCCGCGCCGGCTGGAACGTGGAGGAAGAAGGACTGGCCGGTGCGCCGCGCGTGAATCTCGTCGCCAGCGCCGAGTCCCACATCACCATCGACGTCGCCATGCGCTACCTCGGCTTCGGCACCCGCGCCATCCAGCGCGTGGAGACCGACGAGCAGGGCAGAATGCGTCCCGATGCGTTGCGCCGCCTGCTCGAACATCTGAACGGGCCGACCATCATCTGCGCGCAGGCGGGCAACGTGAACACCGGCGCGTTCGATCCGCTGCGCGAGATCGCCGCCATCGCGCGCGAGCACAACGCGTGGCTGCATGTCGACGGCGCGTTCGGCCTCTGGGCGCGCACGAGCGAGTCGCTCGCGCCGCACGCCGACGGCATCGAGCTCGCCGACTCCTGGGCGACCGACGCGCACAAATGGCTCAACGTGCCGTACGACTGCGGCATCGCGCTGGTGCGCCACGCGCAGGATCACCGCGCCTCGATGACGTCCACCGCCGCGTATCTCGTGCAGACCAGCGGTGTCGAGCGCGATGCGGTGGATTGGGTTCCAGAGTTCTCACGCCGCGGCCGCGGAATTCCGGTGTACGCCGCGCTCCGCCACCTCGGCACCCGCGGCGTCGCCGATCTCATCGATCGCTGCTCCGCGCGCGCGCAGCAGATGGCGGACATCCTCCGCGCCGAGCCGCGCGTGCAGATCCTCAACGACGTCGTGCTGAATCAGGTGCTGGTGCGCTTCGACAACGACGACGAGCGCACGCGCGAAGTGATCGCACGCGTGCAGCGCGATGGCACCTGCTGGCTTGGCGGCACGACGTGGCACGGCCTGGCGGCGATGCGGATTTCGGTGTCGCACTGGGCGACGAGCGAAGAAGACGCCCGCGTTTCGGCGGAAGCGATTCTGAAAGCGGCGCGCGCGTAACGGCGCCGCTTCACGAATCGCGAGTTACTCGGTTTCCTGACAGAACTTCGTGATCTCGGCGACCGCATCGGCTTTGGCCACGACGCGGATGCCGCCGGCGCGGCGGCTCACTTCGGCGCGATCGGAGCTCGTCATCATGATGACGTGGCCGAGGAGGTCGTTGCCGACTTCTTCGCGGAGATAGGTGAGGACTCCGTAGCCGCTCTGCCGCGGCACGTCCGCGTCGATCAGGATCGCGGCGTAGTCCTCGGTCTCCAGCTTCGAGATCGCATCCCAGCCGTCCGTCGCGCAGTCGCATTTGACGCAGAACGCCTCGCCGGCAGCCTCGATTGCTCGGGCGATGGCGGGGTTGTCCTCGACGACCAGAATTTTTTCCTCTCTTCTCATGGGACCTCACTGTAGGGGGCGCAGCGGATTGCAGCAAGCTCGAGCGTAAGAACAGAGAACGGCCTATTTCAAAACTTTGGCCACTCGCGCCAGGAGTACGGTGTTTTTGACCGGCTTGCGGATGAAATCGGCCGCGCCGATCTCGAACGCGCGCACCTCCGGTTCTTCACCCGGTAGACCGGAGACGAAGATGGTGGGCACGCCGATGCCCTTCTCGCGCAGCGCTTCCAGCACCTTGTGGCCGTCGATGAACGGCAGGTCGACGTCGAGGAGAAGCAGGTCGACGTTCTCGCGGCCGATGATCATCAGCGCCTCGGCGCCGTCTTTGGCCAGCACCACGCGATAGCCCGCAGTCTTGAGCAGCGCGTTCGTCAGCTCGCGATTGAGGACGTTGTCCTCGACGACCATCACGGTCTTCTTCGCGTCCGCGCCTTCGCCCGCCGCGGGAACGCTGCGGCGCGTGCGCACCTGCAGGATCTGATGCTGCAGCGCTTTCGTTTCCGCATCCGGCTCGACGCTCAGCTCGCGCCGGAGCACTTTCGCGCAGGCGTCGTACTGCTGCAGCGCGTTCACGAGATCGCCGCTCTGCATGTAGAGCCGCATGAGCATGCGATGCACCGGTTCCTGCAGCGGATCGATGCGCAACGACTGCTGCGCCGTGGCGATGGCGTCGTCGAGGGCGCCGCTGCGCATCAGCAGTTCGGTGAGCAGCGCGTGCGCTTTCAGCGCCAGGCGATGCAGGCGATCGCGCTCGGCGAGCACCCACTGATCGAAGCGTTCTTCGTCGATGAGAAAGCCATCGAGAAAATCGCCGGTGTACAACTCGACGGCGTGCCGCAGCGACGCTTCATCGCCTGCGTTCACCGCCGCTTCGAAATCGACGACATCGATCTTCACCGCGGATGGATCGACGGACAGAAAGTCGCCGTCTTCGATGAGGATCTTCTTCTTCGGCGAGATCTGCGCGAGCTCTTTGCGCAGCGTGGAAAGCGTCTGGCGCAGGCTCTGGCGCGCTTGTTCGGGGCCGGTGCTGCTCCAGAGGAGCGCGGCCATCTTGTCGCGGGAGACGATCTGCGACGGCTTTACGCCGAGGTAGGCCAGCATGGCCTGCGACTTTTTCGCGGAGATCGTCAGCAACGCTCCCGCGTCCGAGCGAATCCGAAAATCGCCAAAGAGCTCGAGGTGTAGAACCGGCATCGTTGAGCCGGCACATTATAGGACGAGGGGCGCGCTTCGCTCCGGTGTTCTACGCCGCTTAGCGCGTGGCGCTGGCGGCGTGCGGTTCGCCGAGGAAGGCGCGGATCTCATCGACGCGCGCGTCGACGTCGCTTTCGCCGATCTCGATGATGCGGCGCGTGTAGCTCGGCTCGAACATGAGCAGCGAAACGAAATCGGGAGACTCCGTTTCCTTCGCACCGAGAGCGCGCATGAAGAGCTTCAGATCGCGCGGCAGCTTGTGCTCGTATTCGCCGGCCAGGCGTCCGAGGTCGATGGACGGGCGGAGCACGAACAGCTCGATCGGTTTGAGGCCGCCGCGCTCGTGCGGCGCGAGCTTGCGGATGATCTCGTTCATGCGCGCCATGCGCGTCACGTCTTCGTCGATGGCGTCGAGGAAGACGGCATTCACGAGCTGCCCCAGGACCTGCGCGGCGGGCGGATATCCGGCCACGACCGGCGCGAGCGATTCTTCCGGCGTGCGTTGGTAGCCGGTGGACATGGCGATGATGCGGCTGGCGCCGAGGTGCACGGCGGGGGAGAGCGGTGCGGCCAGACGGATGCCGCCGTCACCGTGCCACTCGCCGTCGATGCGCACGGCGGGGAAGACGAACGGCAGCGCGGCCGAAGCCATCACGTGCTCGATGCGGAACTGCGTGGCATTGCTGCGGCGATTCGGTCCTTCGAAGATGTCGAAGGCGCGACCCTGCACCCAGCGCACGCTCTGGCCGGTCGAGTAGTCGAGCGTCATCAGCGCCAGCGCGTGCAAATCGCCGGAGCGGAGATTCTCGATGATGCCCGGCACCGGCACGCCGGGAGGGCAGGAGAGGACGCGGCAGAGCAGATTTTCGAGCGGCTTCGTGTCGACGAGCGCGTGGCGCCGCGCCTGCGTGTAGCGTTTGTTCGGGAGCAGAGAGGAGAGCGCGGAGCGGAACGGAAGAAACGCTTTCCAGTCGAAATGCCAGATGGACGAGCAATCGAGCTCGGCCCACATCGTGGCGAGATCGTTCGCCTTTTCGGCGAGCGCGCCTTGTTTCGCGGCAAGGTAGATGGCGTTGATCGCGCCGGCGGAGACGCCGGTGATGATCTGGAACTTCAGCCGCGGGAAGTGTTTGGCGATCCCTTTGAGCAGCCCGACCTGATAGGCAGCGCGCGCGCCGCCACCGGTGAGCATGACGGCAAGATCGTCGGACTCTTCGATCGGCGCCACCGGCGCCAAAAAAGGTTGCGCGGTCATCTCCAATGGATGAGCCATTGCGAAGGCGCTGCCATACTCGACCGGCGTCCGGTCCCGTACGCATAAACCGATGTGGCAACCGCCGTGCTCCCTCCACCGAACGTGAGCACGAGCGAAAGCGGAAGACCGCGAGTGGCCGTCGTCGGCGGCGGGATCAACGGCAGCGGCGCGGCGTGGGAGCTGGCGCGGCGCGACTACGACGTCGTCCTCTTCGAGCAAGGCCGCTGCGGCGCGCAGACTTCGTCGGCGACCACGAAGATGATTCACGGCGGGCTGCGCTACCTCGAGCATCTGCATTTCGGCCTCGTCCGCGAATCGCTGCGCGAGCGGGCCTGGTTGCTCGAACATCTGCCGGAGCTGGTGAAGCCGCTGGAGATCATGCTGCCCATCTACGCCGACAGTCCCCGTTCCCGCCCTCTCATCCGCCTCGGCCTCCTCTTTTACGACGTGCTTGCAGGTCGCGCAAATATTGCCAGGCACCATTCTCTGAGCGTGCAAGAACTGCTGGAGCGCGCGCCGCTGGTGCGGCAAGGGCTGCGCGGTGGCTTCACGTATTGGGACGCGCAGGTCGATGACTACGCGCTGGTGCGGACGGTGGTGGCGTCTGCGATTCGGGAGGGCGCGGTGGTGCGCGAAGAGACGCGCGTCGAATCGCTGCAGCGCGACGGCGACGGCTGGAGCATCGTCACGAATCACGGCGACACGTCGCACTTTGATTTGATCGTGAACGCCGCCGGACCGTGGATGAATCAACTGCTGCGCGCGAACGGCATCCGCGCCTCGTACGTGCTGTCGCTCGTGCGCGGCTCGCATCTCGTGCTGAAACGCGCGATGACCAGCGCCGGATTGCTGCTCCAATCGACGACCGACAAACGCGTTTTCTTCGTGCTGCCGTGGAAGGGGACGACGCTGGTGGGAACGACGGAGGTGCTGCAGAAGGAGGCGCCGGACGGCGTGCAGGCGAGCGATGAGGAGATCGACTATCTGCTCGCGCGCTTCAATCATTACTTCGCGGAGACGATCTCACGCGATGACATTGCTTCGACGTTCGCCGGCGTGCGGCCGCTGGTGGGACGCGCCACGAATCCGAGTGCGATCGGCCGTGATTTTCGCGTGGCGCGCGACGGCAACGTGGTGAATGTGTTTGGCGGGAAGATGACGACGTTCATGGCGCTGGCGCGCAAGGTGGCGCTGCGCGTCGACAATTACTTCGGCCACACGCGTCCGGCACGCGAGCCGCGCTTCGCGCCGATTTCATTAGAATCGGCGGCATGACGTTCGTCCCCACGCTCGATACCGAAAGCCGCCAGCGCCCGCGCATTCCCCGCATTCTCGATCCCATCGAGATCCGCATTCTCGGCTCGCTGATGGAGAAGCAGCTCTCGACGCCGGAGTACTACCCGCTGACGTTGAATGCGCTCGTTGCGGCGTGCAATCAGAAATCGAATCGCGAGCCGGTCATGGAGCTGAGCGAGCAGGAAGTGACGCGCGCGCTCGACCGCCTGCAGGACGAGAAGCTGGTGTGGAAGGTTCTCGGCGGACGCGCCACGCGCTTCGATCACAACCTCGACAACGTCTGGCATTTGAATCGCCGCGAGAAGGCGTTGATCACGCTGCTTTTTCTGCGGGGACCGCAAACGTCGGGCGAGTTGCGCGGACGGAGCGATCGTTTGCAGCAATTCGATACGGTGGCGGAAGCGGAGGAGACGCTGCGCGACATGGCCGCGCACAGCGAGCCGCTGATCAAGCAATTGCCGCGGCGTCCGGGACAGAAGGAAGAGCGGTGGGCGCACACGGCCGGCGGCGCGATCGTGGAAAGCGCGGTTGCAGCGACGGAGCCGGAGACGCAAGAGACGCGGAGCGGCGAGCCGCTTTCGGCGCGCGTCACCCGCCTCGAAGAGCAGGTGAGCGCGCTGATGAACGAGCTGCGCGAGCTGAAGGCGAAGCTCGGCGAATAGCCCGTTGGAGCGGCGGGCGCCCTCGCCCGCCGGATTCTCCCCAGCGTTCGGCGGGCCAGGCCGCCCGCCGCTCCACACGGTTCGCTAGTTGGTGCGGATGCGCACGAACGCGTAGATCGCTTGCGGCTTGTGGCCGTAACGCTCCGACAGGTCGTGCGTGTTCGTGTGGTAGTCGATGTTCGCGCCGGCGCCCGCGCGCCAGCTGCGGTGATTGAGCACGTCGAAGATGTAGCCGACGGTGAAGTGCGTCGTCCGCTCCGGCGTGATGGACGGCGTGACGTCGCGGAAGAGTCCCGTCGGACGATCGACGTTTTCGACGCGCGCCAGGAAGGTGTTCTTCGAGGCGCGCAGCGCGAGCTCGAAGCCGAAGGCGTCGTAGGCCGGACCGTCTTCCGTATCTTCGCGGCGCGTGTACATCGCGGTGACGGCGCTCGCGCCGCCCGTCCAAGAGATCGACGCGCTGGTCACGGTGCGCTGTTCCGGCTCGTCGCCCAACTCGCCACGCGAGATCTGGAACGCGACGTTACGCGACGGTGTGATGGTCAGACGCGCGGAGCGCGAATCGATGTCGCCGTCGTCGATCTCGGTGTGATCGCCGGTCGTGACTGCATCGTGGAAAACGCTTCCTTCGATGCTGAAAAAGTTCGACGTGAAGCCGGCGGTGATGACGCTGGTCGAGTCGTGGAAGAACTCCTGGATGTCGTAGCCGTACGGCGCTTCGGCGAAATCGATGGACGACGCGCGCACCTGGTACGGCGCGGCGCCGAGCGCGGGATCGCCGACGGCGGCGGCGTAGACGTGCAGGTAGGAGTTGGTGCTGGTGCGGAACGCGAGTTGCGCGGCGGCTTCGCCGATCAGGTCATGGGCGCGCATGCGATCGACGAGCTGCCCGCCCGATTCGAACGAGACGTACTGCAGCAGCTGCGGATAGCCGTCGTCATCGGGAATCGTGAACGGCTCGGCGGAGACGCGGCCGCGCAGAATGAGCACGCCGCGGCTGCCGAGGGTGCGCTGGACGCCGGCGGTGAGGTAATTCGTGGAGAAGACCTCGTCGCGCTGCTCTTCCGGGCCGGTCTCGCTGACGTACGTCACGTGCGCATCGAAGCTGTGGAAGAACGTCCACGCGCCGTGCTCGGAAATGACGTGCGCCGGCTGCGTCCCCGGATTGGCGGTCGTGCCGGAGACATTGCGCAGCAGGAGCGCGGTGTCGCTCTGCGCGAAGAGCGGTGCGGAGAGAAGAAACGTGGACAGCGTGCAGGCGACAGCAAAACGGTTCATGCGCGCGCAGGGTGCAACAGGTTTGCCGGGTTGAGCAATAGGCGCCGTGAATCAGCGCGAAACGACCCGGCGGCGCGGCTGCAAAAAAGAAAGCGGCGGGCCTGCGCCCGCCGCTTCATTCATTGCAATGCAACGTCGCTTTACTTCGCGAACACGTCGTCCACGTTCACGATGCGCACGTTTTCCGGTTTCAGGCCCAGTTTGTAATTGCCGATGATCTTGTCTTCTTCGGCCAGCTGCGGTTTCGGTGCGTCGTACTGGATGGTCGAGAGCTCGTCCTTCAGCAGCGTGTCGCGCAGGCCTTCCGCATCCTTGGTGATGATCACCACCTGCAGGTTTTTGGCGGAGAGGTACTTTTTGATGGCGCGGTTCACGTCGTCGCGCGTCAGCTTCGCGTACTGGCCGCGCATGTAGTCCACGTACTCCGGCGTGCCGTACCACCACGAATCGAGGGCGTAGCCGAGGCGCTGGCTTTGGGTGGAGGTGAGGAGGAAGACGTTCTTCATCACGTAATCGCGCGTGTTGTCGAAGTCCTCCTGCGACAGACCCTTGTCGATCACGTTCTGCAGCTCGTACAGCGCGATGCGCATGGCCATCTGCGCGTTCTGCGGCACGACCGGACGGATCCAGATCTCGAAGAGCTGCGCGCGGCGGCCGATGTTCGGGCTGGGGAAGAACTGTCCGCCCGGACGATTGAAGAACTCGATGTACGCGTAATCGCCGTAATTGAGGCCGCGCTGTTCGCGGATGCGGTCATAGAGGCGGCCGGACGACGCGCGATGCTCACCGAGCCAGACGCGCGCGAGATTGAGCGCCGCGAAATCGGCATCCTCGCGCGTCACCGGAATGGGGTGACCCATGGAGATGGCCGTGGCGCGCGTTTCCTTCTTCACGATCTCGACCTGCATGCCGCTCGGCATGGCTGCCGTGATCGCAGGCAGCGTGGCGATCGTCGTCAGCGTGCCGCCAGCCGGCAGCGACCCGATTTCCTTCGTGAGACGCGACTCCAGCGTGGCCGGATAATCTCCCGAGAGTCCCACCACCACGTTATTGCGCGTGTAATTCGCCGCAACGAACTGCTTCACGTCGTCGAGCGTGATCGACTCGATACCGGCGATCGTGCCGAGCACGGTGTGACCGTACGGCGTGCCGTTGAAGAGCACGTTCTGCAGCTCTTCCTTCCCCAGCTCTTCTTCGTTGTTGTTGCGCAGGTCCTGCTTGAGCGCATTGAGCTGCGTATCTTTGAGGCGCTGGAAGTCGTCTTCGCGGAAACCCGGCGTCGTCAGCTGCGGCAGGACGATGTCCAGGAACTTGGCGAGATTGTCTTTGTGCACGACGGCCGTGAAGGTCGTCATTTCCTTGTCGACCTGATTGCCGAAGCCGCCCGCCATCGGATAGAGCAGCTTGTTGATCTCGTCGATGCGCATGGCGCGCGAGCCGGCTTCGGTGATCATCGACGCCGCCAGCTCCGCCAGGCCTTCTTTGCCTTTCGGATCGTTGGCCGAGCCGGTGGTGAAGAGGAGCTTGATCATCACGTTCGGCACAGGCGACTTCTGCGAGATGAAGCGGATGTTCGCCGGCGCCGCGGCCGTCGCTTCCGCCGTCACGAACGAAGCCATGGCCGGCGCTTTGGCCATCGCTTCCGGGAACGCGTCCTTGGCCAGCGTGGTGATGACGAGATTCTTCTCGGTGAAGTATTTCTGCGCGACGGCCTGAATGTCGTCAGGCGTCACGGACGCGAGTGCCGTGTAGTACTTGTCGATCGAGTTGTAAGACCGCTCGAAATGCGCATATCCCGCCAGCGCCTCGGCAATCGCATTGGTGTTATCGAGCGTCCGGACAAATGCATAGCGCGAGTTCGATTTCGCATCCTTCACGCGCTGCGCGTCGAGCTTCTTCTCGCGCAGCTCCGCAAACGTGCGCAGCACCTGATCGCGCACATAGACGGAATCCTTGATGTCTTTGACGCGCGCGAAGACGGTGAAGAGCGACGGGTCGAAGCTCGGCCCGCCGTAGTAGAAGAGCTGATCGACTTTCTGCTCCTGCTCGACGAGGCGCTTGTACAACTCGGACGTCTGGCCGAACTCGAGATCGAGCATCGCGTCCATGGCCGCGTTGTCTTTCGACTGGAAGAACGAGGGGCCGTGGAAGGCTACGGTTACCCACGGCAGGGTGGGCGAGGTCCACGGCACGTTCGCGTAGACGGGGCCGTTGTGCGTCGTCTCTTGCGGGATGTCGACCTTGAACGTGCCGCGCTGCCAGTCGCTCCAGTACTTCTCGACGAGCGGGAAGACTTCCTCCGGCTTCACGTCGCCCGTGACGATGATGGTGGTGTGCTCGGGACGGTACCAGCGGCTGAAGAACAGCTTCGAGTACTCGTACTGATTGGGCATGTCCTCGATGTCTTTGATGAAGCCCATCGTGGTGTGCTTGTACGTGTGCGTGCTGTACGCAGCGTCGCGCTGCACTTCGATGATCTTGCGCACCGGGCTCGCGCTGTTCTTGTTGTATTCGCCGAGGACGGCGCGCGCTTCGGTTTTGAAGGCTTCTTCGGAGTACGAGAGATTCTTGAAGCGATCGGCTTCGATTTCCAGGATCTTCGGCAGATCTTCCTTCGCGAACGTGACGTGGAAGTTCGTCAGATCGTCGGAGGTGTACGCGTTCTGGCGCGCACCGGCCTTGGTGATGATCGCGTTGTACACGTCGGGCGGATACGCCTTCGTGCCGCGGAACATCATGTGCTCGAAAAAGTGCGCGAAGCCCGACTTGCCCGGCTCGACTTCGTTGCGCGAGCCGGTCTGCACCGGAATCTGCAGCGAGACGATGTTCGGGAAGCCGGTCGGCACGACGATGACCTTGAGGCCGTTGGCCAGCGTCTTTTCGCTGGCGTGGAACGGCAGGATGCTCTCTGACGCCTTCGCTGCCGGTTTCCTGGCCGCTGCCGGCGCGGCCATCGCGGAGATCGGAAGCGCGAGCGCGGCACAAACGGCGGCCGCAATGCGTGAACGAATCATGGATTCTCCTTGCTGAATTTCTCGAAAAACGCGGCGATCTTACCCGGGACTGCGGACGATCCCGCTAAACTAGCGGAAACGTATGAGTTGGGACGTCTTCATCCAGCACCTGCCGGCGTCGGCATTGACCGTCGACGACGTCCCGGATGATTTCACCGGCTGGCCCCTCGGCTCCCGTCCCGAAGTGCTGCAGACCGTGGCGCGCGTTTTCCCGACCGTCGACTGCACCGACCCTTCGCTGCTGCGCGTGCGCGCGGCAAATTACGCGCTCGACATCGCCATCGGCAGCGATGATCCCGTGGCCATGCTCACCGTCCGCGTGCGTGGCGACGCGGCGGCGGTGCGTCCCATCGCGGAGCTCATCGAGCTTCTCGGCGCGCGCGCCATCGACAGCTGGACTGGCGAGTTCTTCGACCCCGATGCCGCGGAGGAGTCGGTGGAGCGGTGGCGGATGTACGTGCAGGATTGACGCGGGATGCGGCGCGCTTCATGTGCGCGGCGGGCACTTCTTCCGGAATCTCGATCGGCCCTTCCTTCAGATCCTCGCGGATGATCAGGTCGAGGAACATCTCGCGCACGCCGTTGCGGCCGCGCTCGGCGTAGACGCGGCGGACGTCCGACGGCTCGAGCTCGATGCCGGTCATCGCCTCCAGATACTGGCAGAACACCACCGCGCGCGAGCGGAACGACACGATCAGAATCGCCAGCAAGACGACGGCGAAAATGAGCGGCATGGCGGCGGCGGAGCTGAAGAGGGAGGTGACGGACTCCATGACCGAAAAGATTAGCAGGAATGCAAGAGGATCGTCGGCACCGATCGTGAAAATTCGAAGCGCGGAGGGCTACGCATGTCCGAAGAACGTTACGAGCCGGTTTCGTGCGATTACCACGACCAGCTCGAGGCGGCCGCGATGCACAAGCAGGCGGTCGAGCTGGAGTTCGATCTGGAAGGGGTGACGCAGAAGGAGAAGGGGAAGATCGAAGACGTCTACACGGCGGATGGCGCGGAGTTCGTCCGCTTTGTCTCCGACTCCGGCCCGCTCGAGATCCGTCTGGATCACATCATCTCGATGAAGGAGTAGTGAACATCTCTGTTTGAGGGCGGCTGCGCCCGCATCGGCCGCCCGCAACGGTTGTAAGATCTCCGAGGCCTATGCCGAAGATCGTCTTTTACGCAGGCACGGCGTTTTGCCTTTTCCTCGCGTTGACGAGCGGCGCTGAAGCCGCGCGCGAGCTGCAGGACGGCGGCCTTTCGTTCGCGGCATTGCCCGCGACGGCGAATGCCACGGCCAACGCCATGTGGGCCATCGCCGTCGCCCTCCTCGCCGGCCTCGGCATCGCCACCATGTTCTTGCGCATGGCTGCTTTGCTTGCGGCGCGCAATCTGTTCGCGGCCTTTCTGGCGCTGCTGGCAGTGGGTGGCGCGGTGGTCTCGCTGGCGGGCGTGCTGCTGTTGCAGTGGCGTGTCGCGACAGTGGGCGTGACCGGCGGACTCGGCGAAGTGCACTTTGCCGGCTTCATGGCTCTCGGCTTCTTCGTGTCGCTCAGTCTTTTGTCGCTGCGGCCGTATTTCAACATTCAGGCGAGCCGCTTTCTCTCCGCTCTCGTCTTCTTCCCCCTTCCGCTCTTCGTGCTCGTGCTGGCGCAGGAGATGTTCGTCTCCGCTTCGCCGGCGCCGCTGCCGGCGTCATCGCCCGCGTCGCGGACATTCTTCGGCGTGCTGGCCGTGCTCTTCTTCGCCATCGCCGTGCACTGCATCCGCCACCGTTATCTCTTCCTGGAGATGACGAACCTGCGCGAGCTGCTCGATTCGCGCGTCGATCCGGGATCACGGCACGGCCGGCCGATCGGCGGCGTGGCGTTCGATTCGTAGCGGCTGCGGCGCGTTTCGATACGGCGCCACCGCGGCGATGGCTCGCGCACGCGAGACGTTCCAGGTTCTCCATCCCATCGGTCGCTCGCGGCGTACGTAGCGGTAGAAGACGATCGGATCGAACGCGGTGCGATGCGCGACGATCACTTCCGCGGCGTCGTCGCTGAGCTGTCCGGCGTATTTGGAGTCGAACGCACGGCGACCGTCTGCGGCGCGCTGCAGATTCACGTTGACGATCAGCGCATCAGGATTGATCGCGTGCAGCAGTACGACCGCGGCGACGGCGGTGCTGAGCACGCCGATCGCGAAACGCTGCCGCTGGCCGCGCAGCAGCACGATGATGGCGAACCAGAGCAGCAGCACCGCCAGCCACACCATGAATGCGGTCGTGTAGAAGCGCAGCTGCGTGAGGCCGAACTCGTCGCGATAGAGCTGCATGCGGCGATAGGCTGATGCGGCGATGACGAAGACGAGCGCGACTTGCGTGAGGGCGAGCGCGCGGAACGTGGCGCTGCGCCGCGAAACGAGCCACTCCATCGCCAGCAGCATCGGTAGCACGAGCGCGACCACCGCCACCAGCTCGAAGAAGCCGCGCCGCGCGTACTCCGCCAGCGCGGCCGGCGCGGCGCCGAAGAAGTAGCGGAACTGCACCATCACGAACAGCGCGAAGAGCACGTTCACAAGCGCGAGGGCGATGTTGATCTCCGCTTCCGGCAGTTGCACGAAGCTCGGGCGCGAGATGCGCGGCATGGCGTCGCTGAAGTAGAGGCTGCGCAGGAATCCCGCGCAGATTGCCGCCACCACCAGCGTGACGATCACGTGTGTCACGGCATCGCTGATGTCGATCGAGAAGAGCTTCGCGAAGTGTTCGTCGGCGGAGGAGAGGAGCGTGCCGAACACGATCAACGGCACGACGGCGATGACGATGCCGCGCGCGGCCGACTTTACGCGGCCCGCATCTTCTCGCGGTGCGAACCGCCAAGCGAGATCACGGAAGAGGAGTTGCGGCAGTCCCGCTGCGGTCTGTACGCCGGTCCAGGCGACGCCGCCGGCGATTTCCATCAGTCCCGCTGCCGCGACGCGCACGCCGCGCGCGTCGATGGCGAGCATCGGCAGGAACACGGCCAAGAGCAGTATGTCGAGCATCGTCAGCGTCTCGGCCGATCGCCAGACCAGGCCGGAGGCCGCGACCAACGCGCAGATGCCCGCAAACCACGAGCGCCGCGGCGCCCGCAGCGCGATCGTCACGCAGACCGCGGTCCAGAGCAGCACGTTGAGGCCGGGTGGGACGTAGCGCAGCAGCGCGTCGGCGAGTGCGCCGAGGAGGAGGGCGGCCAGAAGCAGGGAGCGGGCCGTGCGATCGCCGTGCATGTATTCACCTCAAGCACTTTGTCGTGCAAAGGTAGTACGCATTTTAAAGCCGCGCCGTTTAGGCGCGGCTGCGAAAAGGGACGCGAATTAGTTCTGCTTGATCACGAGCACGTTGAACTGCGCGTTGGTGGGAATGGCAGTGTTGTTCTCGTTGAAGATCTCCCAGCGAAACCGGGTCGGGTTGTAGAAAACCCCGATGGGCGAGTTGTTGTAGACGTTGGAGTACCGCTGCGTCACGAACAGCAGCGCGTTCGGGTCGTTGTTGCACATCGCGTTGTCGATATCGGTCCCGTTCGCGTCGAACTTGTTGGCGTCGGTCGCCGTATGGATGAAGGCCGCACGGTTGGTGCCCGTGATCCGGATGGCGCCGTTGTCCACTTCGAGCGCGGTGCCCATGCCGTTGCCGCCATATCGCGCGACGACGCCGGCGCCAACAGAAGAGAGCGTGTCGCCGCGCACGCCCGCGGAGTCCGCAGTGGAGTTCGTGGTCACGCCGTACACGCCGAAGCCGGACGGCGTTTCACCTGCCACGCCCCAGCCGCTGCCCGCCTGGTAGCCCGCCACGCCGATGCCGCTGCCGCTCGTACCGTTGTTGACGCCGCGCACGCCCGCCGAATAACCGCCCGCCTGCGTCGGCGTGACTTCGCCTTGCACGCCGGTGACGCCGCCGAACAAGCCGTTGCCGGGACTGGTCGAGACGGCGCGGCCGAGGGCGCCGATGGTTTGGCCGGTGGTGGCGGCGTGGATGAACGCGCCGGCCGCAAGCACGGGGAGAACGGTGTCGGTCTTCGGCTTGAGAGCGGGGCGCGCGAGCATGCCGTTGAAGGCGTTCGGCACGCCGAACGTCACCTTGTCGCCGGGACCCGCAGTCAGCACCGACATCACGCGATCCTTCAGTTCATCGGCAAGAACAAAATCGCTCGCCGATTTGCCGCCCACCGTTTCCGCTTCGTACGCGCGCGCCGCGTACGGCACGCTGACGATCAGGAAGCGCGGCTGCTCGAGGTCGTTCTTCTCCGCGATGCCGATCCAGCGTCCATCCGATTCGTGAAAGACGTCGCGCGGAATGCCGCCTTCCGTCGCGGAGCCCAATTTGATCGAGTAATGACCGGAGGCGTCGACGTCGGCCTGCTGCTCTTCGCTCCAGAGCGGCTCGTTCGAGTCGCGGCTCGCGTAGATGGTGACGACCAGACGCACGGCGCCGCTGCGCGGAGCGCCCGCCGCGGTGAGGAGCTCTCCGGAAAGGGGAACGATCGTGGGCGCGACGGCGAGCTGGCGTTCGCCATCGCGACCGGCTGCGGCAACTGAAAGTGCGGCGAGCGAGAGTACAGCGACTGCGAACATGACGCGCATGCGCATGAACTTCCTCCGATTGATGTTTAGCCTGCGCGGAAAAACATAGCACGCGTTTATGGAGCGTCGGTGACGCAGCGCACGCGGATGCGACAATGCGCGCGGATGGCTGTCTTCAATCTCTTTTTCGCGTCGATCCTGCTGCCGCTGATCGGCATCGCGCTGCTCGCGCGCCGCACCCGCATCCCTCTCGCCGGCTGGATCGCCACCTTCCTCCTCTCCCTCGGCCTCACCTCATTCAGTTTCTTCACCGCGCCGTGGGGCTGGTTCGGCATCGCTCCGCGCTACATCCTCGGCGTGCTGTTTCTTCTCGCGCTGGCGGTGTCGCTGATCCGCAAGCCGCCCGAGGAGCCCGGGTCGGAGACGCCGCTCGCGCAAATCGTGAAAGTGGTGATCGCGCTCTTCTTCGGCGGCGTGGCCATCGGCGCGCTGCAGGGACGAAGCGTTCCGCCCGGCGCCGTCGACTTTGCGTTTCCGCTGCGGCACGGCACGTACCTCGTCGAGCACGGCGGCTCGACGCCACCGACGAACATCTACGCCGCGATCCAGCAGCAGCACTTCGCCGTCGATCTCGTGAAGCTGAACGCGTGGGGCATGCGCGCGCACGGCATCGTTCCCTCCGATCCGAAAGCGTTCGCGATCTACGGCGAGCCGGTGTACGCGCCGTGCGACGGCAGCGTCTCTGCGATCGCGGCGAACATCGTGACGCTGCAATGCGGCGACTTGGCCGTGCATCTCGCGCCGCTGTCGGCCGTGTCCGTGAAGCCAAAGTCGCCGATCGCGAAAGGCACGCTGCTCGGCAACGCCGGCGTCATCCTTCATCTGTACGCGCAACGCGGCAACGACGCGGTGCCGATGACGTTCGGCGGAAGGTGGCTGGTGCGGAACGAAACGGTGAGGGTGCCGTGATCGCGCTTAGCTACTTTGATCGCCCTGTTCAAGAACGGTTGCTCGCGCCTGCTTCGCCCTCCGCGAAGCATCAGCAACAAGATCGAACGCTGATCATGGCAGTCGGCAATCGCTACCCTGCTCCGCTGTTTGCTTGCGCCGTTTGGCGAAGAACAGCGGCCGCACTGTCGTGATAGCGTACCTCCAGAATGACCGCAGAACTTCCGGTTTTATCTATTACGTTCTTCATCCGTGGCGAGGATCTGAATCCAGCGCTCATCACGACCGAATTGAGCGTATTTCCTGACCAAGCGTGGCGGAAAGGTGAGCGAATACGGACAAAGACTCCATCAGGCAACGTCGTAGAAACTCCGGTGGTGGCAACGGAGGGAGGCTGGAAGCTGTTCATTCCAGACCGTCTTAGCGACAGTACGTTTGAGGAGCAACTAGCGTATTGGTCTGGATTTATTGGCGGTAACGAGCCCGCACTGACGCGAATCTCCACCAGCGGATTTCAGATGCTGTTCATTTGCTACGTGAGCGCTCCTGACGGTTTCGTATTGGAGATGCCACCGGAGTTTTTGGCACTCGCCGGTAGGTCTCAAATTGCAGTAGAGCTGCATTTTTTCTATATCGAATAAAACCTTTAGTCGAAAAACGCTTGAATGAATTCCACGATTTCTTGGAACGACATACGCGGCATACCTTGCAGAGCCTGGTGAATCCTTCCCTGCTTATCCCGATCTCCGCCATGGCCTGCCGCCTTCATGGCTTGACGTACCTGTTTATTTTCGCGCGATTTCGCATCGGTTCCTTTGAACTCTCCGAGTTTTCCGTCTTTCCGTCGCTTGATGCCGGACATGGCGTGCGCTGATGCTACGCCGGTTACCGTTACGCCGTGTGCGATTACGCCCGCCGCAGCTACGTTGACGGGAACTCCGGCCACGGCGCCGGCACCTGTAGCGTCCAGAAGAACACCCGCGACTTCGCCGCTGCCTCCGGCAAGGAGCTCGCCGCCTCCCGTCAAAGTCGCAGCAATGTCGCCTAACAACTGGCCTTCCGCAAAGTCCTCATCGTTTGATTCAACACGGCCAACACCACCCAAGTTGTCGGAGCCGAATGCATTCGCAAAGCCGCTCACGCGGGTGTAGATGCCGCGGAAGTGCTGGCGACGATTTTCAAAGAAAAACATCGTGTCCCACATCTCGCTACGGCTGACACCGCAATCACTTTCACAGCTTTGCAGGCCGCGTGGGTCCGTGTATCGAACCGGATTATTACGGCCATAGGTGTAGCCGTTCCAAGATTGTGGAGAATGGGCGTCTCCTCCGATTCGATCTACGCTCAAGAACCGCCCTAAATTCACGTCATCGAACCGCGCATGCATATAGTCCGGCAAGTCCACCGCGCCGTAGCTGAGGAGCGCTTTGTCGCGTTCGTGGCCGGTGAACTGCAGGCCGCCGCTCCCGGTAGTGCCGCCGGCACCGAAGGGGGCGAAGTTCTGCGTGCCCTGAAGCGCGGCGCCGCCGTCGAAGATGGCGCGAGGGGAGCCGAGATGGTCTAGCGTATAGAAATGGCGGCCGCTATTGTCTTCCAAAGCGAGCAGCTGGCTGCCTCGGTAGATTTCGTCTTCGTGCCAGCTGACGGAACGCACGCCCGAGGTTTCGTCGTCATCGTAGATGCGGAGCAGCTGCTGGCTCATGCCGCGCAAAGTCCAAGTGGTGCGGTTGCGCGTGACGCCGCTGATGAGGATTCGTTCGACGGCGGCGATGCGCTCATCGTTCGGCGTATAGAGATAGCGCCACATGCGGCCGCCGACGGTGGCGCCCGTCATCATGTTCAACGCGTCGTAAGTGAACGTGCGGGATCCGTCCGCGGTGACGTTACCGGCAGCGTCGTAACCATACGTGGTGAAGCGGTTTGTGGTGCCGTTCACAGTGAGGCCGGCATTCGTGACGTTGCCCCATGCGTCATAGGTGCGGCTTCCAGAGCCGAATGAACCGGACCACGCCGTCAGCCGGCCGAACGGATCGTAGGTGTAGTTGTTGCCGCCGATCTGCTTGACGTTGCCTGAGCCGTCGTAGCTGTATTGCCCGCTGGTCCACGAGTACGTGCCACTCACGCGCATGCCGCATGGTGCAGTCGCGTCGGCGGTCAGTGAAGCGAGGTAGCCGTACGCGTAGATTGCGCACGGGCGCGGCATGCCTGACGGATCGGCGACCCACTTCTGTGAAACCGTGCGCGTGCCCGCCGGATGCGTAATCGTGTCAATGAGGCCGTTCGGTCCATACGTGATGGACGCCGCGTAC
>DASSMK010000288.1:0-9257 GCA_035688915.1 Thermoanaerobaculia bacterium | reverse complement strand
ACCTCGGCGGGCGAGGGCGCCCGCCGCTCCAACAAGAAGGTCGATCAACGCGTCTACGGTGGCGATGTCGATCAGCGGTTCGTCGCCTTGCACGTTGACGATGGCGTCGAACGTCGTTTTCTCGAGCGTCTCAATGATCGGCAGCGCGGCGGCGATGCGATCGGTGCCTGTTGCGAAGTCGCCTTCGGGGCGCACCACTTTGCCGCCGAATTCGAGGACGTGGCCGAAGATGCGATCGTCATCGGTAGCGACGTAGACGGCGGCGGCGCGTTGCGAGTGAATGGCGCGCTCGTAGACGCGCTGGATGAGCGACACGCCGGCGATCGGCGCGAGCGGCTTGCCGGGAAAGCGGGTCGAGGCCCAGCGCGCAGGAATTACAATCACCGGCCGCATGACGGGGGCGGATTCTATCAGCGCGTCGGATCGCGATCTGCTCCGCCGGATCACGATCGCGCTCGCGCTCATCTTCATCTTCGTGGCCGCCTTCAGCCATCTCAACTACATCTACTCGCACAAGTTCTTCGACATCACGGGCGAAGCGAAGTGGATCTGGGCCGAGCACCGCGTGAGCGACAACGTGCCGCTTGGTTTTTTCGCGGTGCGCGATTTCACGCTGCCGGAGAACCGGCTGTACACGAAGCTCAAGATCTGCGGCGATCCGGAGTACGAGCTGTTCGTGAACGGCCGCAGCGTCGCGGCGCATCGCACTGAGGGAGAGCGGAAGCTCGACGTGTACGACCTGGCGCCGTTCGTCCACACCGGCGTGAATCGGATCGTGGTGGCCATTCGCGCGCGGCAGGGTGTCGGCGGATTGATTGCGTCGATCGACATTGCGCCCGAAGTGCAGAACTTCGTGGTGACGAATCGCGAGTGGAAGATTTATCGGCGCTGGTCGCCCGAGCTGCTGTTGCGCGATGTGAAACGCGATGTCGCGGAGGTGCCGATGATCATCGGCGAGCCGCCGACGGGGCGTTGGAACTATCTCTCGCCGCGCGACCGCGAGCCGGTGCCTCCGCCGACGACCATCTTCGATCCGAAGCAGTCGTTCCCGATGAAAGCGCAGATTCCGACCATTCGCACGAAGAGCGGCGTGGCGGTGGCGGTAGCCGATTCGGTAGCCGCAACGGTGTACGACTTTGGCTTCACGCAGGGACGCGTGCGCATCCTCCTGGAGCGTCCGTCGATCGTCAGCCGCGTCGTGCAGGTGCGTTTCGCCAATGCGCGCGAAGAGCTGAACCAGATCGAATGGAACGTGCTGAATTACGTCGTCGCGCCGGGTGAAACGGAAGTGACCGATCCGGAGCCGCGCAGCTTTCGCTACGTGCTGGTCGTGGGCAGGAACATGCGCGCGGAAGTGGTGAAGTGACGATGCAAGACGAGGCTGCGGTGCGCCGCGAGTTCAGCAAACGTTTGCGCGCGGTGAAGTGGGGCGTCGGCAGCGTCCTCGGCGCATTCGCAGTGGCGGCGATTTCGATGGCGGTTCTGCCGTCGCCGTGGCCGACTCTGCTCGGCTTCGCGGCGATGGTGCTCTGCCTGCCGCTCTGCGTGATCTTCGTGCGCTTTCGCTGTCCGGCGTGCGGCGCACGGCCCGTCGACGAAGAGGGCGATCAGACGCTCGCGCCGCTGCCGAAGTGTCGCAGTTGCGGCGTTCGCCTGCGCTGAACCGCGCGCGCTCTTTAGTAGATGACCTTGTGGACGAAGTAGTCCTGCAGCGCGTTCTGGCGCGCCGCGGGCGGCACCTTGTCCAGCGCTTCCGCGTCGGCGCGCGTCATCTGGAAACGGCCGGCAGCGCCGCCGTTCGTCGTCTTCAGGAAGAGCTCGACCATGTCGAGATTCACGCCCGCCACGCCGCCGTTGCGAACGAGGAGGAACGACGCCGCGGAGATGGCCAGGAAGACGCGGTCTTCGTTATCGGCCGTCCCTTCCGCGCGCAGCGACGCACCGCCGGTGGAGGTGATCTTCACGTCGTAGATGCCGACGTTGTCGAATGCTTTGGCGAAGCGGTCCACCACTTCCGCGGGAACGGCACCGGCGATCGGCACCACGGCCGGAGTGGACGCGGACGGCGCGGGCGCGGTCGGCGGCGCTTTCCTGGTCGGTGCGGGCTCGTTGCCGCCGAGAGGGCGGAGCCTCACGCTGGAGCCGAGGGAGGGAGTGGTCGGCTTCGGCTCCTGAGCGGCGGGGAGATTTGGATTCAGATCGAGGATGTTCCCGTCGGTGATGCCCATCTTCGTGAGCTGCTCGGAGCGCGGGCCGTCGATGAGTGCGGGATCGAGCTGCAGCGACTGGCCGCTCTCGAGATTCACGAGCGCCTTGCCGTTCACCACCGTCCACTTCGCCTTCGCTTTGTAGCGCGTGCCGTCCTTCAGCACCACCATGTACGTAGCGAACGCGTTGGCGGTCAGGAGCACGGCGAAAGCGAACAGACTCAGTGTTTTCTTCATCGGGCGGTCTCCGGAATCAGCGCATCGAAGTGTCGATTATACTGACCAACCGCAGAACGCCGGTCCGGTTCCAGCGGATTCCTTCCGCCGGTGGCTGCCTCAGGAGATCCCGAATGCTGGTTGTCATGGAGGCCGCCGCGCGGCCTGAAGAGATCGAAGCCGTCGTCCGCCACATCGAGCGGATGGGCTTCCGGCCTCACCCGATCCCCGGTGCCTTCCGCACCGCCATTGGCATCACCGGCCACTCGGGCAAAGCCAATCCGCAGGTTCTCGAGAACTTTCCCGGCGTCAAGGAAGTCATCGCGGTCTCGCATGCCTACAAACTGGTGAGCCGCGAGGCCAAGCCGGACGATTCGATCGTCAGCGTCGGCGGCGTCGACGTCGGCGGCAACGGCATCATCGTCGTCGGCGGCCCGTGCGCCGTGGAGTCGTACGATCAGACGCGCACCATCGCCGAACAGATCAAGCTCGCCGGCGGCCAGCTCTTCCGCGGCGGCGCCTACAAGCCACGCACCTCACCGTATTCGTTCCAGGGACTCGGCGAACAGGGGCTCGAAATTCTCGCGCGCGTTCGCGAGGAGTTCGATCTGCCGATCGTCACCGAAGCGATCGACAACGAATCGCTGAAGCTCGTCGAGCAGTACGCCGACTGCATTCAGATCGGCGCGCGCAACATGCAGAACTTTTCGCTGCTCAAAACAGCGGGGCGGTCGCGCAAGCCGGTGCTGCTGAAGCGCGGCATGTCCGCCACGCTCGAAGAGCTGCTCCTCTCGGCCGAGTACATCATGTCCGAGGGGAACTACAACGTCATTCTGTGCGAGCGGGGCGTGCGGACGTTCGCCGATCACACGCGCAACACGCTCGATCTCTCCGTCGTCCCGGCCATCAAGCGCATCAGCCATCTGCCGATCCTCGTCGATCCGAGCCACGGCACGGGCAAGCGCAACAAGGTGCTGCCGCTTTCGCGCGCGTCCATCGCAGTCGGCGCGGACGGCGTGCTCATCGAAGTGCATCACAAGCCGGAAGAAGCGCTGTCCGATGGACCGCAGGCGCTGCTGCCGGATGCATTCGCGCAGCTGGTGCGCGAATGCGACGCGGTGGCGCAGGTGCTGGGACGCTCCTTGCAGCCCGCGCTGGCCGCGTCGTGATGCGCAGCGCATCGTCGTTTGGCGGCGCATCCAAGAATGCGTAGAACGAAGATCATCGCCACCCTCGGCCCCGCCAGCAACAGCGCCGAGGCCATTTACAGCCTTCTGACGTCCGGCGTCGATGTGTTTCGCCTGAACTTCTCGCACGGCAAGCACGAAGACCACGCGCGCGTCGTGCGAACCATTCGCGACGTGGCCACGGAGATCGGGCGCTACATCCCGATCGTGGGCGACATCCAGGGACCGAAGCTGCGCATCGGGGAAGTGGACGGCGTCATTCATCTCGAGAACGGCCAGCCGTTTCGCATTCATACGACGCCGGTGGTGGGCAATGCGCGGGAAGTGTCGACGCCATTCACGCCGCTGCCGCGCGAAGTGCAGGCCGGGCAGCGCATCCTCATCAATGATGGGCTGGTGGAGCTGGTGGTCACGTCCGTCGATGAGACGAGCGTCACGACGCGCGTTCTGCACGGCGGGCCGATCTCGTCGAAGAAGGGGATGAACTTCCCCGACTCCGAGCTGACCATTCCGGCCATCACGGACAAAGACAAAGAAGATGTGCGCTTCGCGGTCGAGCAGCAGCTCGATTACATCGCCGCGTCGTTCATCCGGCGCAAGGGCGACATCATCGAGTTGCGCGAGTTGCTGCATGGACACGGCGGCGACGAGATCAACATCATCGCCAAGCTGGAGAAGCCGCAGGCCATCGACAACCTCGACGAGATTCTGGAAGTGAGCGATGGCGTGATGGTCGCGCGCGGCGACCTCGGCGTGGAGCTGCCGCCGGAAGACGTGCCGATCGTGCAGAAGAAGATTCTCGCCACGGCCAGCCGGTGGGGACGTTTCGCGATCACGGCGACGCAGATGCTCGAGTCGATGACGACGAACTCGCGGCCGACGCGCGCGGAAGCGTCGGACGTGGCGAATGCGATCTTCGACGGATCGGATGCGGTGATGCTGTCCGCGGAAACAGCGAGCGGCCGCTATCCGGTGGAAGCGGTGCAGATGATGGCGCGCATCGTTCACGCGGCCGAAGCGAGCCGCAGTCACGTGACGTGGGAGCGCGAGCCGTTCGCCAAGATCTCCGAAGCGGACGAGTTCACCGATGCGCTGGCGGGTGCCGCGAATTACGCCGCGGAACAGCTGCAGGCGAAGTATCTCGTCGTCTTTACGCAAACAGGATTCGCGGCGCGGCTGATGTCGAAGTTCCGCCCGCGCGTGCCGATCATCGCGCTGACGCCGTCGAGCTGGGTCGCGCGCCGGATGAACATCCTCTGGGGCGTGCAACCGTTCGTGCTGCGCGAAGCAGGGGAGTTCCACGAACAGATCGTCGATTGCGTGGACGATTACCTCCTGGCGAAAGACATCGTGCGCCCCGGCGATCGCATCGTGATCCTGATGGGCTCGCCGTTGTACCAGCGTGCGAAGACAAATTTGCTGCGCGTGCACAGGGTGAGGGATTGACGGCTGTCGAGCTGTGAGCTGCTGAGTTGTTTACGCGGCGCAAGCGGGGCTGCTGAGCTATCAAGCTCTGAACTCGCGCGTGGTTCGTCCATCGCGCGTCATGGCCTCAACAGCTCGATAGCTCAGCAGCTCGATAGCTACCCCGTCTCCTCCCGGCGCCGTTTCTGTTACAGCCCTTCCCACGCCCGCGAACGGGAGTACCATGTCCGCATTCGCCCAGGGACGTTGGAGTTGGGAATGCATGGCAGCCGGTCGTGGCGTTCCTACTATTGGTAAGACGTACACTCTTGGCGGAAGGGAGGAGCTCATGCGCCGTTACCGCGCCTTAGCACTGGCGGCGGCTCTCGCCGCTCTCGCGATCCCCGTCACGGCGGGCACGCCGCTCCCTCCTCTCGATCTTCTCGGCACCGTCACCGCCTCCGCGCATCCCGCTTCGAACGCGCTCGTCATCGCGCTGAACCTCGAAGACTTTGCCGCGTCGCAAACCTACACCGCGCTCGACGGCTCGTTCAGCCTGACCAGCCTCCGCGCGGGCATCTACAAGATCATCGCCGTGAAGCAGGGCTTTGTCCCCGCCATCATGACGCTCGTGCCGACGCAGCGCAGCCACAAGATCTCGCTGAAGCTCGAAACGGAAAAACAGGCGCACGGCAAGAGCGCCGGTCAGGCCATCTGGGAGCTGCGCGGCTCGCTGCCGCCCGACGTTCTTCGCGAGCTCGATCAGATGCTCTCGCCGGCCGAAACGATCGTCACGTACGACATCCCGCGCATTCGCGGCGAGATGATGTCGATGACCGGTGTGACCAGCCGTCCCGCCGATCCCGCCTTCGCGCAGACCGCGGTCGGCGTGCAGGGCCGCATCGGCGACAACTGGCAGGTCGGCATCCGCGGCAACATCCAGCGCTTCGACAATCCGAATGACGAAGTGAGCTTCGGCACACCCATCGCCGAGTCGCGCAACATGTCGATGGAGCTCCGCTCGTCACCGACGGATTCGTATCGCGTCGCGTCGACGCAGAGCTCGTGGATGTACGCCAGCAACGATCGCTCGGAGAAGCAGGCCGGCGTGACCGCGCACAACTTCGAATGGGAGCATGGCGCCGCGCGCGTGCAGGTGCGCTACTTCGAACAGGAAAATCTCTTCGATTCGACGGCGACGCTCGGCTCGAATCTCATCGAGATCGCCGGCGACATGCCGGTGCTGCAGACGCGCCGCAATGACATCGGCGTTTCGCTGCGCGTGACGCAGGAGAGCGCGGAGTCCGCACAGAATCCGATGCGCGTCGCGGACATCGCCGCAAACGGCCGCTTCGAGTTCGTTCCCTCGCTCATGGTCCATTACGGCATGGCCAGCCGCCTCGGCGTCGACGGTCAGGAATGGGCGCCCAGCACCGGCGCGCAATGGAAGCTCACCAAGAGCACCTCGATCATCGCGTCGGCTCAGGTGAAAGTGCTCGATCGCGATCCTTCTTCGATGCTCGCACCGAGCATCGTGGTCTGGTCGGAAGACACGCGCGTCATGCCGCGCTACGCATATTCGTTCGGCTTCGTCTCTGGCAAAGACGAGAAGAACCGCCTGTCCGCGATCGTGTCGACGACGGCCACGGATGCGCCGCTGCGCGTCGTCTTCACCGATGGCTACGATCAGTTCTGGGATGGCCTGTCGGTCGATTCCGGCGACGTGCGCCGCGATGTGCGCGTCGCGTATCGCCGCGAGTTCGGCAAGACGCTCGCGCTCGACATCGCCACCACCGCCGGCAGCGCCACGCGCCGCGGCGACTTCACCTCCACCGACGGTCAGAAGGTGTACGTCACCGGCGATCTGCAGTCGACGTTCCGCCCGACGCGCACGACGCTCGAGCTTTCGTATCGCGAGCTGCAGCAGCCGCGCGACAACACCGACTACAAGAGCGAGCGAGTGAATGTCCGCATCGCGCAGGGTCTCTATCTTCCTGTCGATGTAAAGCTGCTCCTCGGCCTCGAGCTCGCGCGCGCCGCGAATTCGCCGTATCTCGTCGAGACGCTCGCGCCCGAAGGCACGTCGAAGAAGTACATCGGCGGTCTGGCCTTCAACTTCTGACGCGTGCCGGTCCGCGACATCATCGCGCCGGATCTCGACGTCCTCTTCTGCGGCATCAATCCCGGCCTGTACACCGAGAAGATGGGCCATCACTTCGCGCGGCCGGGGAACCGCTTCTGGCCCACGCTGCACAAAGCCGGCTTCACACCGCATCAGCTTTCGCCGTTCGACGATGCGACGCTGCTGCAGTACGGCTGCGGGATCACGAACATCGTCGCGCGCGCGAGCGCCGCGGCGGACGAGCTGACGCGCGATGAGCTGCAAGCCGGCGCGAAGACGCTCGCGCGCAAGGTGAAGCGTTACGCGCCGCGCGTGCTGGCGATGGTCGGCATCGGCGCGTATCGCACAGCGTTCGCGCGGCCGCGGGCGAAGCTCGGATTGCAGGAAGAGACAATCGGCGCGACGAAGATCTGGGTGCTGCCGAACACGAGCGGTCTCAACGCGAACTACCGGCCCGCGGAGCTGGTGGAGCTGTATCGCGAGCTGCGGCTCGCCGTTTGCTCCACCCGCTCCGCATGACCTCCACCGCTCGCGGTATCGGCATCCGCTTCGTCATCCTGATCATCGGCGTGCTGCTGGTCGGCTTCTGGCTTCTCGGCCTGGCCTTCAAGGTCGCCTTCGCCGCGCTGCACTTCCTGCTCTGGATCGGATTGATCCTGATCGTGATCGGCGTGATCGCCTATCTCGTGCAGAAGTTCAAACGCGCGATCTAACGGATGAACGCTTCGGTGCTCGAGCCGACGCTCTTGTCGACCACGTCGTCGCACATGTGCTGAATCCACCAGTCCAGCTCTGGTGTCGTGCGCAGATACTCGTCGTCGCCGAGGCTGCAGTTGCCGGCGACGCGAACGGAGGAGGCGATGCCGAACTGCTCGTACGTTCCGTCGGTGCGCTTCCGCAGAAGCGGTCCGCCGCTGTCGCCGTAGCATGCGCCCTGGCGCTCATTCAGCGGCGTTTTCGTGAAGATGCGCTCATCCTGGACGCTGTCGTAGAGCACCTTGATCCGCTTCATTTCGTGCGCGTAATCGAGCGCGCGATGGCTCGTCTCGCCCCAGCCGAAGACCTCCAGCGGCTCGCGATGATCCGGCAAGCCGGATGTGGCGAACGGCACCGGTTGCTTCTGCTGGTCGATCCCTGTGACAGGCCGCGAGAGGTGAACGAGCGCGGCGTCGTGAATGGTGTTCTCGATGTCACCGGCCACCGGCATCGAGTGGAAGAACTTCACCTTGTCGATGCGGTACTGACAGGCCAGCGGTGCGTCGAGGAGCGTGTTGCAGCCAACGACGGCCGTAGTGGTGTTGATGCTCATCGGCACGTGCGCCGCGGTCAGAAACCAGCAGGGCCGGACCATCACGCCGGCGCCGACGACCATGAAAGGCTTCGTCTCGCCGGTGCGGTAACGAACGATGGCAACCATCCAGGGCGGTACGGATTCGTTCATCTCAGGCCTCTTTCTCAGGGGTAATTCGAATTCGAGCAGCCGGTGCCGGCGCCGAGGATCAGATCGTTCTGGCCGCGAATGCGCACGCTGTCGGCGGGCGGCGCGTCGCCGAAGAGCGCGAAGTAGTGAAAGAGAAAATCCTGCGCGCGATCGTCGTCGTCGACGCCGGCGTTTTCGAACCAGACCAGCGGCACGGCGGGACCATCGGTCGCCCGCGGCGGCACCGCGACGACGATCGTTTCCGTCGGGCCGCCGGTAAACGGGGAAAGCTCGATCGTGAACGTCGGCGTGCCGCCGGCAAACGGCGGCTTCACTTCGAAGGTCCAATCGGCAGCAGCGCCTTCGCTCGCCGGTTCCCAATTCACGGCGGAGAGCGTGCCGCTGCCGATCAGCAGCATCATCGCGGAGCGCCGAACCAGCGAAAGGCTCGGCGTGACGCTCGGCATGAGCCAGCGCGGCGCGGTCCCTTGCAGGCTGGGGATGCGCGCCCAGGTGTCGTCATATTTGAACGTGCCCGACAGACCGGGGAAGCGGACATCGTAATGATGGGTGTCGAGCTCCCACACCGACTGCCCATTCCCGCCCACGATGTTCCTCGGATCGATCCGCATGCGCGCACAGTGTCTCGGCAGTCCCTTCAGGCTGGGCACGCCGCTGTAGGTGCGTTCGTCACTGACGTC
>DASSMK010000287.1:0-7608 GCA_035688915.1 Thermoanaerobaculia bacterium | reverse complement strand
CGTTGGAGCGGCGGGCGCCCTCGCCCGCCGAGGCTCTCGCGAAAAATCGGCGGGCGAGGCGCCCGCCGCTCCAACCTACTTCTTCACGAACACGTTCTTGCGGTAGTAGTCGAGCTCCGCGATCGACTCCTCGATGTCGTCGAGCGCGCGGTGCAGCTCCTTCTTCTTCGGCGGCTCGTACTTGCCGTCGTACCACTCCTTCACCAGCACCTTGATCGAGCTGACGTCGACCACCTTGTAGTGCAGGTAGTCGTGCAACTCGGGCATGTAGCGCGCGAGGAAGCGCTTGTCCTGCCCGATGGAGTTGCCGCACAGCGGCGCGGACTGCGGGTGGCAGTAGCGCTTCACGAACTCCAGCGTCTGCCGCTCCGCTTCCGCCGTGCTCACCCCTTCGCTGCGTACGCGATCGAGCAGGCCGCTCTTCTTGTGCGTGCGGCGGTTCCACGCGTCCATCAGCGCGAGCTTCGCTTCGGTCTGGCGGATGGCGATGACCGGCCCGCGCGCCACGATCTGCAGATCGTAATTCGTGATGATCGTGGCGATCTCGATGAGCACGTTCTGCTTCGGATCGAGCCCCGTCATCTCGCAGTCCATCCAGACGAGATACTTCTTGCTCTTCTTCGCTTTCGGTTCCCTGGCCATGCGGGCGCGGATTGTAATGCGCAGCAGCCGATCTGAACGCGTTCAAATTTCTCCTTGACAGCGGCAGCGCCCGGACCGACATTACTTTTGAACGCGTTCAACATCACGGTCAACGGGAGGCCGCACATGAAGATCGTCATCGCAGGAGGCTCCGGACACCTCGGCACCCTGCTCGCCGAATCGTTCCACCACGCCGGCGTGGAAGTGGTCGTGCTCAGCCGCACGCCGTCGCTGCAGCCGTGGCGCACCGTCGCCTGGGACGGCCACACGCCCGGCGCCTGGACCGCGGAGCTCGATCACACCGACGCCGTCATCAACCTCGCCGGCCGCAGCGTCGATTGCCGCTACACCGCCGCGAATCGCGACGCCATCCTCCGCTCCCGCATCGAATCCACCGCGGCCATCGGCGCCGCCATCACCGCCTGCGCCCATCCGCCGCGCGTCTGGATCCAGTCCAGCACGGCCACGATCTACGCGCACCGCTACGACGCGCCCAACGACGAATACACGCACCTCCTCGGCGGGAACGAGCCCGACGCGCCCGCGAGCTGGCACTTCAGCATCGAAGTGGCCAAAGCGTGGGAGCAAACCTGCAACGCGTTCTCACTGCCGCACACGCGCAAGGTGCTGACGCGCACCGCGATCGTCATGGCGCCAGGCAAAGGAGGCGCCTTCCACGCCCTCCGCCGCCTCGCCCTCCTCGGCCTCGGCGGCCGCTTCGGCGACGGCCGGCAATTCATGTCCTGGATCCACGGCCGCGATTACGTGCGCGCCATCCAGTTCCTCATCACGCGCGACGACATCAGCGGCATCGTGAACGTGGCCGCGCCGCATCCGATCCCGAACGAACGCTTCATGCGCGAGCTCACCGAAGCCGTGCATCCGCCGCTCGCCCTCCCCTCCCCGCGCTGGATGCTGGAGCTCGGCGCCTTCGTCATTCGCAGCGAATCGGAGCTGCTCCTCAAGAGCCGCCGCGTCATCCCCGCGCGCCTGACCGAGAACGGCTTCACGTTTCTCCACCCACGCTGGGCCGAAGCCGCGCGCGATCTCTGCGCGCAGGAGACGGAAGGAGGAACGCGCTGCGCGACAGTCTCGTCGCCGTTGTGGTGAGCGCCGCGATTGCGCCGCGCGCTTAACCCACGAGACTCGCGGCCGTCACAGGACGGCCGCGTCGATTCTGCGCCTTCTCCTCGTACATCGCGCGATCCGCGCGCTCGATGGCTGCAGGCAGATCTTCGGTGCCGGAGAAGCGCGCGGCGCCGAGGCTCGCTTCCAGTTCCGGCACGGTGCGCAGTGCGTCACGCACGCGCGGGACGACCTCGTCGGGCACCGCGGAAGGAAACAGCAGGAGGAACTCGTCGCCTCCCCAACGATAAACGCGGTCCAGAGGCCGCACGCAACGGCGCAGCGTTTCCACGAGTCGTCGCAGCAGTTCGTCGCCCGCCGCATGGCCGCTGCGGTCGTTCACGACCTTGAGGTTATCCATGTCCAGCATGAGCGCTGTGCCGAAACGGCCGCCGAGGGATTCGAGGCCGGCGCCTTCATCGTAGGCGCGGCGATTGAGCGCGCCGGTGAGTGGGTCGTAAAGAGAGAGCTGCTTCAGACGGTCGTGCGCAAGCACCAGCTGCGAGCGCGCGTCTTCGCTCTCGCGGCTCACATCCTCGAGCAGCAACGTGACCATGCCGAATCCGAGCAGCATCTGCAGGATGAGATCGAAGAAGCTGTTGTAACGGAGAATGAAAATCAGCGGTCCGTGAGGATTGGGCCACGGCTGAAATCCTTCGATCGCGAAGCCGATGACGTAGAAGATCCACAGTACGGCCACGACCAGGAAGACGACACCGGTCGTGCGGCTTCCGAGCGTTGCGCGCGATCGGGAGAGGCGGAGCAGGAGCCACGCACAGACGAGGAACGGCGCCACCAACACCGGAGTCTGCAAGACCATCAAAGCGTTCAGGTTCGCGCCCGCCGCGATCGCACTGAGCAGCGCGTAGCCGAGAGCCGCCGGAATCGCCCAGCGCATGAAGAGGCGCGAGCGGTTGCCGCGCACGAAATTCAACGTTCCCGCGAGCAGATACGCGACGTACAGAAGTTTACCGGTCTGGTAAATCAGATTTGCGGCGCGCACCGCGAGCGTGTGTGCGGCCATGAGATCCGGCAAGTACTGCACGCCGACGCCGCACAGCGCCACCACCAATGCCACCCAACCGAGCGTCCACTGGCGAAAATACGGCTGCGGACGCGGATGGCTCCGGAGCAGCGCCGCGAAGAGACCGACCAGAAGCACGGCGCCCGCAAGTTGTGTCAGCAGGCCGATGACCGCAATCAGGGCGCCGATCTGGTCGTCACTCATGCTTGGTTGTCATGGTAGCGCGACTCTCCGCCACCGTCGGACGCGCTTCGGTGAACGCCGCACGTTAACGGAGAGAGATCGCACGAACGAGAGTTGTATCCTGCCGCGTCAGCGAAAGTGCGCCGCCGCCGAGCGGCAGCCGGGAGGTCAGCGCGTTGGGACAGACTCCGAAAGCGGAAGAGACGCGAACGAAGATTCTCGACGCGGCTCTGCGCCTCTTCCGCGACCGCGGCTTCGCGCAAACCACCATGCGCGATGTGGCGCAGGAAGCGGGCGTCGCCACCGGCGCCGCCTACTACTACTTCCGCTCGAAGGAAGAGCTGGTGATGGCGTTTTATCTCCGCTCCTCCGACGAATCGCGTGACGATTTCGCCAACGCTCTCGCCAAAACGAAAGACCTCCGCAAGCGCCTCGGCGCGATGATCGATTTGAAATTCGAGCAGTTCGCCGAACATCGCGAGCTGCTCACCGCGCTGCTGCGCGCAGGCATCGATCCACGCGATCCGCTCTCTCCCTTCGGCAAGGAAACCGAAGAAGTGCGCGAAGCAACAGTGGGCTGGTACGCGCGTGCGCTGGAAGGCGCAAACATCACCGTGCCGAAAGATCTCGCGCCGCATCTGCCGCATCTGCTCTGGCTCTATCACATGGGGCTGATCTACTACTGGATCGTCGACGAATCGCCCGGCCAGCGCCGCACGCATCGTCTCACCGATGCCACGCTCGATCTGCTCGTGCAGCTGCTGCGTTTCGCGTCGCTGCCGCTGATGGGACCTGTGCGAAAAAAAGTGCTGAACGTTCTGCGCGCTGTGGAGGAGCCGTGACTGCGGTTATCCTACGCGCCGCATGATGGAAGCCAGGAAGTCAGCCGACGGCGTCGTGCTCGTCGACAAAAAGCAAGGCATCACCTCACACGACGTCGTGGAGCGCTTCCGCCGCCGCTCCAAGATCAAGAAAGTCGGACACACCGGCACGCTCGATCCGATGGCTACCGGCCTGCTCGTGCTCTGCGTCGGCAAGGCCACGCGCCTGCAGGCGTACCTGATGGGGATGGAGAAAACGTACGAAGGGACGATCCAGTTTGGCTGGGCCACCGACACGTACGACGCCACCGGCGAAGCGGCGGGCGAAGCCGTCGAAACGAACGTCGAGCACATCGACTTCGAGCCGTTCGTCGCGAAGTTCCGCGGCGAGATCGAACAGATGCCGCCCGCCTTTTCCGCGAAGAAAATCGAAGGCGTCCGCGCCTACGAGCTCGCGCGCAAAGGCGAAGAAGTGAAGCTCACGCCGAAGCGCGTGACTGTTTACGAATTCACCATCACCGCCATCGAAGGATCGCGCGTGAAGTTCCTGGTCCGCTCCTCCGCCGGCACGTACATGCGCTCCCTCGCCCACGACCTCGGCGCCGCCGCCGGCGTCCCCGCGCACCTCAGCGAATTGCGCCGCACGAAGATCGGCAACTTCGACGTCGCGCAATCGCTCGCCTTCGACAAGCTCGCCGAATCGAACGCCGACCAGCTCCTCGTCGCGCCGCATTACCAGTCGCTGTCCGACATCGATCTGCCGCTCGAAAAGCTGCGCATCGACTGGGCGCAGCAAGGCAAGTTGATGCAGGGGCAGGCCGTGATCCTCGTCCCGCCGGTGGCCGTCGCGAAAGGCGATCTGCTCGCGTTGGGCAACCCGCACGATCAGCTCGTCGCCATCGGCGAAGTGGTGAACGTGCTCCGCACCGGCGGGCCGGTGGAAGTGAAACCGAAAGTCGTGCTCGCGGGCTAGCTGTCGCTGCGCGTTCGCGCCGAGGCGTGCGTCATCGAGCTCGGCGCATCGAGATTCGCGCCGTCATCGACGCCAACGCCGAGACGATCCACCAACTCGCCGCCGAGCCAGCCAGTGATGCCTGCCAAAGCGAAACCGAGCGCCGACAGCACGATTGCGCTCGTAGCGGGATTCGCGGGCTGTCCGCGCCGCAACCACCAGCTGATCGCGAAGAGCAGCACCACGACCACGTTGCCGCCGCCATGCAGCGCGCCGACGCGTTTCGCACGCGTGCCGCCCGGAATAGCGAGAAAATCGATCAGCCCGAACACGGCCGCAATCAACCCGCTGATGATGCCCGCGGCGATCATGTACCACGCGGCCTGAAACAGGCCGGAGCGCTCGGTGATCAGCGCAATGATGTCGAAGAACAGCGACGTCGCCAGAACGCCGAGGGGAAAGACGATGAGCATCTGATGAATGGGATGCCCGAACAATTTCGCGCGACTCTCCATGATGTCCTCCTGCCGGAGGAGTGGAGAGCAACAGCAGAGCCAGTCGCGTCCGCCAGGAGGCGCGGACGCAGGGAACGCACGCGCGACGGCGCTATACTCCTCTTCGTGAACACGTTAGCCGACCGAATCACCGTCGACCCGGAACAGTGCGGCGGCCGGCCGTGCATTCGCGGGATGCGCATTCGGGTGAGCGACGTGCTCGATCTGTTCGCCGCAGGCCTCACAGCGGAGCAGATTCTCGAGGAGCTGCCCGACCTCGAAGCGGAGGATCTACAGGCGTCGTTACGGTTCGCGTCGCGCTGGCTCGATCATCCGGTGCTCGTTGCGTGATCGTCTGGATCGACGCTCAGCTTTCTCCTGCGCTGGCGCCGTGGCTAAATCAGGAATTTGGCGTTGAGGCATTCAGCGCGCGAACGCGGGCCTCAAGTGCCTTGCACCGCCTTGCGCTCGGCGAAGTCCCGTCCGAGAGATCTCTCTGAACACGCGTCCGCCGACTGCGCCCTACCCCTTGATCACCGCGATCGGCGTGAATCGCGCCACCTTCTTTGCGATCCCCGCCTGCGCCACGACATCCACCACGGCGTCGATGTCCTTGTACGCTTCCGGCGCTTCTTCCACGAGCCCCTTCGACGATCCCGCCTCGGCCACGATGCCCATTGCGCGCAGCCGGTTCTTCAGCTCCTCGGCGTTGATCTCGTGGCGCGCTTTCGTGCGCGACATGCGCCGGCCGGCGCCGTGGCAGCTCGAACCGAATGACTGCGTCATCGCGCCTTCCGCGCCGACGAGCAGGTAGGACGCCGTGCCCATGCTGCCTGGGATCAGCACCGGCTGGCCGGGGAACGCGCGCGTCGCGCCTTTGCGGTGCACGATCACTTCGCCGACGTCGGGGTAACGCTCCACCTTGGCCACGTTGTGCGCGACGTCGTAGACGATCGACACTTCGTCGTCGCGCAGCTGGTGCTTCCAGGCGCGGCGGATGGCGGCGGTGATCATCTGCCGGTTCGCGAACGCAAAGTTCGCGGCAGCGGCCATCGCCGCGAGGTAACGCTGCCCTTCCGGCGAGCGGATCGGCGCGCACGCGAGCTCGCGATCGGGCAGCTCGATGTTGTAGCGCTGCATCGCTTTGGTCATGCCGCGGATGGAGTCGGTGGCGACTTGATGGCCGAGGCCGCGGGAGCCGGTGTGAATCTGGATGACGATGGCGTCGCGGACGATGCCCAGGCGCTCCGCTTCGTCGGTGTCGTAGACCGCATCGACGCGATCGATCTCCACGAAGTGATTGCCCGAGCCGATCGTTCCCAGCTGATCGGCGCCGCGTTCGCGCGCGTGCGGCGAAACGAAATCAGGATTGGCGCCGTCGAGACGGCCGGAGGATTCGATGTGGCGGAGATCGTCATCCACGCCGAAGCCGAGCTCCACCGCGCGTGCGGCACCGTCGCGGAGCACTGCATCGAAATCGGCGCCTTTCAACTTCGTCCGACCGCCGCGGCCCACGCCGGACGGCACTTCACGCGCGATGGAATGCGCGAGCGGCTGCAGGATCGGCTGCAGATCGGCGAACGATTTCGTCGAGCGCAAGAGGCGCACGCCGCAATTGATGTCGTAGCCGATGCCGCCCGGCGAGATCACGCCATCCTCCGAATCGACCGCCGCGACGCCGCCGATCGGAAAGCCGTAGCCTTCGTGCACGTCCGGCATGGCCAGCGCGTATTTGCGGATGCCCGGCAGCGTGGCCACGTTGATCAGCTGCTCGATGGAGCGATCGACGAGCACCGAATCGAGCATCGCTTCGCTCGTGTAGACGCGCGCGGGCACTCGCATGTCCGGGCGGAAGCTCTTCGGGATTTCCCACAGGTGATCGTGAATTTTTTCGAGGTGTCGTTTTTCCATGGCTCAGAGGTCGAAGACCAGCATCGTGCGCCACATGCCGTCTTCATACCTGACGTCGGCCTCGTGATACGTCACGGCCTTCACGTCTTCCTCGAACTCGGCCGGCGCGACGCCGGTGAGCTCCGCGCGCACGTTCGTTTCGTCGAGCCGCGTGAACGTCGCGCCGGTGAACAGCTCGCCCGCCACTTGCGCGCGATGCAACACCTCGTTCAGAAAATCGACGAGCAGCGACGTGAGATCGGCGGAGTCTTCGACGTCGATCGTGCGCGCCACCGGCTCGCCGGCCGCACGTGCGTGCATGACGGCGAAGAGGCCGTGCATCGCATCGGCGAACAACTCTTCGCGCGAGCTCGCGGCCACGCGCAAACGAACATCAGCGATGTGAGGAATGAGGTCGTACAAGCGCGCGGAACGTATCACGCGTGACGTTGGAGCGGCGGGCGCCCTCGCCCGCCG
>DASSMK010000286.1:0-17097 GCA_035688915.1 Thermoanaerobaculia bacterium | reverse complement strand
GTCTATCCGAACGTCGCGAACATCGAGAACCCCGCGGAGATCGGAACGAAGTGGTACTCGTGGCCGTCGCCGCCCGATCCGAACTTCAAGCCGTTCGGCATTGCCATCGCCGCCGATCAGACGGCGTGGATCGCGGACAGCAATGCGGATTCGAGCCGCATCATCCACCTGCAGTTCACCGGTTCCGCCATCGAAGAGATTTCGCAGACGAGCATCGGAATGGTGCTGAAGGGCATCGTCATCGACTCGAAGAAAAACATCTGGGCTGCTTCCGGCGACGACAATTACGTCTATCGCTTCGACGAGAACGGCACGCATCACGGCTCTTACAACGGCGGCGGCATGCACGGCCCGTGGGGTCTCTGCCTCGATGGCGACGACAACATCTGGGTCGCGAACTTCGGCTCGCTCCTTCCCGGCGAATTCGAAGGCCGCCTCACGCAGCTCGCGGGAACGAAGCAGACCGCGGTGGCACCCGGCACCGCGCTCACTCCCGGCAGCGGCTACACGCTTCCGACGGCAGGCGATCCGGTGCTGCTCGCGAACGGCGAACCGCTTTACGGCATAGGCCGCGAGTCGAAGATTCCGATGATGCGCACCACCGGCGTCAGCGTCGACGCGGCGGGCAATGTCTGGACGGTCAACAACTGGAAGCCCGACTTTCTGTTCGACACGGGCGACCCGAGCAAGGACATCCCGGGCAATCCCGGAGGCGATGGCTTGCTGCTCTGGATCGGCATCGCCAAGCCGGTCAAGTACTGACGTCTACTTGCCGAACGTTTCGCCGAAAAAGTCGCCGCGATTCCACGCCGGCCGCTCCGGCGCATTCGCGATGGCGAGAATCAATCGTCGGTTCGCATCCGCCCAGCGCGCGCCCGATGCGTAGTCGATCTTCTGATCGGGGTTGTCGCGCACCGTGTGGTACGTCTCGCGCAGCCACGCGCGCGTGAGCTGATCGCCGTCGATCGCAGGATCGGCGCTCTTCAAGCCGCCCTTGTACGTGATGGCGGGGATGCCCTTCTTCACGAATGCGTATTGATCGCTGCGGATGAAACGCACTTCCTCGGGCAGCGGATCGGGACTGACGGTGAATCCCGCGTCGGTCGCCGCGGCGAGTGCGAGTGCGCCGAGGGAGGAGTGCTCGCTGCCGATGGCGACGAGGTCCTGCAATGGGAAGAGCATCGTCAGCATGTCCATGTTCACGTCGGCGACGAGATTCGGCACCGGCGGATGTTCGGTGAATTGCCACGCGCCGCCGCCGCCTTTCTCCTCCGCCGTCAGCGCGACGAAGACGATCGAGCGCGCAGGCCGCTCCGGCATCGCCGCGATCGACTTCGCGATCTCCAGCAGTGCCGCGATGCCTGACGCGTTGTCGAGGGCGCCGTTGCGCACGCGATCTTCGCCGTCGGGGACGAGGCCGAGGTGATCGAGATGGGCGGTGAGTGCGACGTGCTCGTCGGGTTTCGAAGAGCCGCGCAGCACCGCGTAGACGTTCGTGCTGCGCGCTTCGCCGAGGTGCGTGATGGTGCGGATGGCGGCGCGGACGTTGAGGGGGAAGGAGTGTGCGATGCCTTTGTCGGCGTCGTCGAGCACTTGCGCCAGCGGCATCGACGCTTTCGCGAAAAGCACGTTCGCCGTTTCACGATTCACCCCAACGCGGCCGTGGATCTCGGGCAGCTTTTCTTCGAGCGGCATCATGCTCGTGGACGGCGGTTGCTGCAGCGCGCGCTCGAACGGCTGGCGGCGCTCATCGACGAGAGTGCGCAACACGATCACGCCCGTCGCTCCGCGCTCCGCCGCGTTCCGCAGCTTCACCTCGGTGTCGCTAAAGAACGCGCGCTGCGTCGCGGGAAACTGCGGCGGCGCGCCGCTGAGCAGCATCACGATTTTTCCTTTCACGTCGACGTTGGCGTAGTCGTCGTGATGGAGTCCCGGCGCCACGATCCCGAATCCCGCGAACACGACTTCGGCATCCACTTCGTCCGATTCGCGCAGCAGGTTCGCGCCGACGATGACGTCCTTGCGATGGACGAACGTTTGATCGCCGATCGTGAACGTCGCCTTCTCCACGATGCCGGTGCGCAGCCGCACTTCCTGCATGTGCGGCTCGAGGCCGGCCAGCGCGAATTGCGAGGCGACGTAACGCGCGCCGATGTCGAAACCGCGAGTGCCGGTTTCGCGGCCTTCCAGGAGATCGCTGGCCAGGAAATCGATGTGCGCTCTGATGGCGGCGGGATCGATCGACGAAAGCGAAGCGGCGAGGACGAGGGCGGCGGCAAACATGGCGTTAGTTTAAGCGTGCGCGTCCGACGGATCGCGCTTTGCACATTCAGCTGCACATGAACACAGCGACGATTGAACCCATGCTGCGCAACGCCACCATCAAAGCCATCGACGGAGTCGCGAAAAAGCTCGCGACGGCGGAGTCGAAGGCGGGAACCAAAGCGGCACGCCTGCTCTCGCACTGGAACGATATGGACGAAGCCCAGAAAGAGCAGGCAGCCGGCATCGCCATCGCCACGATCACCACCGCGGTCACCGCGATCGTGGCGATGCGCCGCGCGGCCAAATCGCCGCTGAAGACGGCGGCGAAGAAGGTGGCGAAGAAGGTGATGAAGAAGCGCGAGAGGTAGGGGCGCAGGCTCATGGGCTCATAGGCTCATGGGCTCATAGCAGCGCGTGCGTTCCAAGAGCCGTGATCGCGCGTTGTGGCATGTGCGTAGTCATGCAAGTCACGCCGCGCGCGCTGCTATGAGCCTATGAGCCCATGAGCCTATGAGCCTGCCAACATGGTCACGGGGCGACGCGCCACACCGTGTTCCCGACGTCGTCGGCCACGAGCAGTGCGCCTTGCTTGTCCACGGCCACGCCCACCGGTCTGCCGAAGGCATCGCCGCCCTCGCTCACGAATCCCGTCAGCACATCCTCGGCCGGCCCGCTCGGGCGTCCGTTCGTGAACGGCACGAAGATCACTTTGTAGCCGCTGCGCGGGCGGCGGTTCCACGAGCCGTGCTGGCCGACGAATGCGCCGTTGCGGTAATGCGCGGGCAATAGCGTCGCGTCGTAGAACGCAAGGCCGAGCGATGCGGTGTGCGGGCCGAGGGCGTAGTCGGGCGGGATGGCTTTGGCGACGAGATCGGGACGCGGCGGCTGCACGCGCGTGTCGACGTGCTGCCCGTAGTAGCTGTACGGCCAGCCGTAGAACGCGCCGTCGGCGACCGACGTGAGGTAGTCGGGAACGAGATCGCTTCCCAGCTCATCGCGCTCGTTGACCACCGTCCAGAGCGCGTGCGTTTCGGGATTCCACGCCAGTCCGACGGGATTGCGCAGACCAGAGGCGAAGAGCCGCGTGGCGCCGGTGGTGCGATCGACTTCCAGGATCGCGGCGCGATTCGTCTCGTTCTCGATGCCGTTCTCGGCGGCGTTGCTGTTCGAGCCGATGCCGGCGTAGAGCTTCGAGCCGTCGGCGCTGGCGATGAGGCTTTTCGTCCAGTGATGATTGATCGGGCCGCCCGGCAGATCGGCGAGCTTCGTGCCGGAGCCGCTGAGCGACGTCGCGCCGTTCGTGTACGGAAAGCGCACGATCGCATCCGCGTTCGCGACGTAGAGCTGATCGCCGACGAGCGCCATGCCGAACGGCGAGCTCAGATTCTGGAGAAACGTGGTGTGCACTTCCGCGACGCCGTCGCCGTCTGCATCGCGAAGCAGCGAGATGCGATTTGCGCTCGGCACCGACGCGCCGGCGCGTTTGAAGAACTTCTTCATGAACCAGGCGCGGAGGCCGTGTTCCTCTTTGCGCGGCGGCGCGTTCGTTTCGGCGACGAGCACGTCGCCGTTCGGTAGCACGTACAGCCAGCGCGGATGATCGAAGCCGGTGGCGAATGCATTCACCTTCAGCCCGGGCGCGACCGTCGGCGTTTGTCCCGCCGGCCAACCTTTCGCAGTTGCCACGACGACAGTCGGAATCAGCGCCTTCTGCGGCGCGGGCAATTGCGGCGCCGGTCCCATGCCTGCTTCGACAGGCAGCCGCGCCGATTCACACGCCGCGAAATTCAGCAAACAAACGAGAGCGAGCAGAACACCGAAACGTGCACGCATGTCTGGTGAGGCATTCACGCTTCGCGCCCGCGGCCGCAGCTCAGGTCGTATGCGCGGCCAGCACGTCCTTGATCGCAGAGATGGCCGGCGAGAAAAAGTAGCCGCCGCCGGTCTGCAGAATCCACTCCTCGCGCGTCTTCGGTTCGGCGGTCTGCAGTTCCGATCCGAACAGCACGCATTTGCGCTCGCGCTGCTCGCCCGGCTGGCCGTTCATGCCGACGATCATGTCATCGCCGCCCGGCATGCGCGGCGGCTTGGCGTCGCCCATCCAGTTCGCGCGCAGAAATTCGAACTGCTCGACGATCGACGTTTGGTACGAGACGAACATCAATCCTCGATTGCCATGTTCGGGATCGGGACCGAATGGATTCTCGAGCGGCAATCCGTACGGCATCCCCCGGCGCAACACGCGCCGCTGCGTGGTGGTGTGCGTGCCGCCCTGGTCGTTCGACACGTCGCGCGTATTCACCTTGCGAATGTGCGCGGCGAGCGGGCAGGTGAGGCCGAGCGGATCGGCTTTCGCGCCGGGATACGGGCCGCCGCTGTAGTTCTTCATGCCGTGCAGCGGCGCCTCTTTCGTGTCGGAGCCGTAGAAGAAATGATTGTTCGCGTACTGATCCTGGCCGAGGGTCGGATCGTCGGCGTTCGGTGTGCGGCTGACGGGCGCGCCGCTCTGCCAGCGTCCCACCAGATGCGCCGCGAGTTTGTCCGGCGTCATTCCCGCGAAGCCCGGCTGCTTCGCCAGCTCTTCCGCGGTTTCGGTCATGAACGTCCAGAACTTTTTCACGTTCTGTTCGAGCCGATTGAACGCGAGAAACGAACCGTTCGCCGCCCACGCCGGCGCGCCTCCGCTCTTCACCGGGCCGGCCACGAGCGGATCGGGACCTTGTGCGGGATAGCCGAACACGAACTCGCCCGGCCACACCAGATCCTGCCCGGGCAATCCGAACAGCAATGCCTCTACGCCGGCAGAGACGTCGATGTAGCGCGGCGTGAGGTAATCGTTCGGAATGTCGGAGAGCGTGCCGCGCGGTCCGGGCTGCGAGATGCCGTCGTCGAAGCCGAAGTGCTCGTGTCCGGGCAGATCGCGGCGCACCAATCCCACGTCCTCCCAGATCTTCACCACGCCGCGCTTCTCCGCTTCTTCGGTCAGCGCCTGCACGCGCGCGCGCAGCACGTCTTCATCGTCGCCGCCCGTGATCATCAGCACGTCGGGGATGTTGCCGGGACCGCCGATCACCCACTGTGTCGGATCGGTGGAATCGCCGAGGCTTTCCGCGCGATCGGGCAGGCCGATGCGAAACGCGGCGTCTTCGAATGCGTCGGCGTCCGCACCGGCGAGCTTGCGCAACGCATCGTACGAGAAGGCGATGTTCGTGTTCGTGTCGACGAGATCGGGCGGCTTCGCGCCGCGCAACCGTTTCCGCCGCGCGCTGAACAGACGCCGGAACGCCAGCACCTCCTCGGCCGTCGAGATGAACCCCACGATCTCCGCGAGCCACGCCTTCGCGCCGGCGACGTCGTCGATCCGAAACGCGGTGAAGTACGTGGTGGGTTTGTTGAAGCCGGGAAAGATGTTGCCCTGGATGTCGTTGATGGCCAGCCGCGGCTCGGCGGGCGCTTCCGGCACGTCCGGGCCGGTGTGGCGCGGCATGGCGTTGAACTTCGGCAGTTGGCGCAGCAGGTCGGTCGGTGTCGTCAACATGTGCTCACCTCAACGGGTGCGATGGCGCGCCATACGCGGGCGCGCCGGGGCGGCGGAGAAGAGTGCGGCTTCGACGAGGCGCCGTTGCGGCGGCGGCATCGGCATCGCGCCTTGCGGATTGCCGCCCCACGCGAAGGCGCGGTATTGCGTCGCGACGCACGGTTCGTCGATCGCGGAAGGGCGGCGCAGAAACATCGGCTGATCGGTCGAGACGCAGCATTGGCCGATCGCGGGCACCGACGCGTTGGAGAACGAGCCGAGTGCGGAGCCGACGCCGACGAGCTTCACTTTCACGCGCTCGGCGAGCTGGCCGCCGAAACGAATGCGCTCGCCGGCGATGGTGATGTCGCCGACGACGTAGCCTTCGCTCTTCGGCACTTCGAAGACCGCGCGCTCGATCAGCCGCTGCTTTGCGTCGCCGCGCACGACCTTGAAGAACTCAGCAGGTATCGGCTTGCCGCCTGGATCGACGAGACCTGTGAGGTTGATGCCGTCCATGTAGAGACCGACGGGATTGCGCAGCGTGATGGCGGCGCCGAGACGCGCGAGGTCGTTGACCGTCGAGGCGATCGTCGGATCGCTGGTGCGATTCGGTCCGCCGAGGCGGCCGGCGCAGATGAGCGCTTCGCCGAGGACGATCGGATCGCGCGAGGCGGAGTGGAAGATCACGGTGGCCAATCCGCCCAAGCCGACTTCGGCGGACAGCGAATTGTTCGGCTGGCCGAGGTGCATGATGCCGTGCGTGGAGTTCCACTTGTTGTACGGGTTGTAGGCGCCCTTCGCGTAGATCGTCTGGCCGCTCGTGTCGTCGACGAAATCGATCGGGCAGCGAAGATCGTCGAGCGTCACGGCGGGATTCACGAGCTCGCGATAGAGATCGAGCACGCGCTGCGGATCGCCGACGGTCGGATACTTCGGCACGCCGTTGAAGTCGGCGAGCGTGTCGCCGTGCAGCGCCTGCCAATACTCCGGCGGCTCCGACGTGAACGTCACTTTCGTGATCTTGCCTTCGTCGTTTTTCTCGACGCGCCACTCGCAATATTCGTCGAGCGGCCGGTAGAAGAGCGTCTTCCAGATCGCGCCGGTGTAGAACGGTGGGCGGCTCGGATCGTTCGCTTCGGTGAGCGGATAGAGCTTCTCGTCGGCGAGCGCGAATGCCTTTTCGCGCCCGTATAGATTGAGCAGCATGCGTGGAAAGCCGGACCAGATCACTTCCTGTTCGAGCAGCGGTCCCGGCTGCGGATTCGTGACGAGGTTGTAGAACTGGCACTCTCCGCCGGCGGGCAGTTGCTCGTTCACGGAGGCGATCACTTCATCGACCCAGCCCGACATGGCGTGGCTCCACGCGTCGAGCTGCCCTTCGATGCCGTCGAAGTCGGTCATGAACGCAGGAGGATCGTAGCGAGGCGACTCACCGAACATTCGCTCTCCTTTTTTGCTGGCGTGAGGCGGAACCCGAAGAGGAGAGGCGCGAGGCGCGGCTTTCCCTACCCGCTCCGTGCGCGCCGCGCGAACGGTATGCTCGTGCGATGAGCAAGACAGAACGCTTTCGCCAGCTGCATGAGTCGGGATGCTTCGTGATGCCGAATCCGTGGGACGCGGGCAGTGCGCGGCTCCTGGAGAGCCTGGGCTTTCCGGCGGTGGCCACGACCAGCTCCGGCTTCGCCTGGTCGATGGGGCGATCGGACAATCACGTGACGCTCGAGCAGGCGCTCGCGCATTTGCGCGCGATCAGCGCGGCGGTGGACGTGCCGGTGAACGCCGATTTCGAAGGCGGCTTCGCGGTGGAAGCGGATGCAGTGGGCGCGAATGTGGCGGCGGCGGTGGCGACCGGAATCGCGGGCGTGTCGATCGAAGATTCAACCGTGAACGGTGCGACGCCGCTGTTCGACTTTGATCTGTCTGTGGAGCGCATTCGTGCGGCGCGGCGTGCGATCGACGCGAGCGGCACCGGCGTGGTGCTGACGGCGCGCTGCGAAACGTATCTCGTCGCCGAGCCCGATCTTGACGAAGCGATTCGCCGCCTCGACGCGTATGCCGCGGCCGGCGCCGATTGCCTCTACGCGCCGGGCATTCGCAACCTCGACGACATCAAGAGACTAGTCGACGCGGTGGCGCCGAAGGCGGTGAACGTGCTCGTCGGCAGCGACTTCGCGACGGTGGAGCAGTTGCGCGCGATCGGCGTACGCCGCATCAGCGTAGGCGGTGCGTTGGCTCGCGCGGCGTGGGGCGGCTTCCTCGCCGCCGCCCGCGAAATTGCCGACCACGGCACCTTCTCCCTCCTCGGCCGCGCCGTTCCGTTCGCCGAGATCAACGGCGCCTTTGGTTAAGTTTCTGTCAATGGATTGACATCATGTCAATGGGTTGACATACTGCGTCCATCATGACGAAAGCTCCTTCTCTCGATGAACTGGGCCGCCGCGAGCGGCAGATCATGAACATCCTCTTCCGCCGCGGCCGTGCCACCGCCGCCGAAGTGCTCGACGACCTCGGCGAACCGCTCAGCAATTCGGCGGTGCGCGGAATGCTGCGGCTTCTGGCGGGCAAGGGCTACATCGCGCACGAACAGGATGGACCGCGCTACGTCTACTTTCCGCGGCATCGCCCGGCGGATGCGCGCCGCTCCGCGCTGCGCAATCTCGTGGACACCTTCTTCCGCAGCTCGCCGAGCTCCGCGATGGCGGCGCTGCTGGATATGAACGGCGAATCGCTGTCGACGGAAGAGTACGAGCGCCTCTCCGAGGTGCTGGAGCAGGCGCGCGCGGGCCGGAGGCGGAAATGACTTTCCTCCTGCTCATCGCTGCAAAGGCGACGCTGCTGCTGGCGATCGTGACGGTCGTGGAGCTCGTGGTGCGACGCTTCACATCGGCCGCGGCGCGGCACGCGCTCTGGTCGGCGACGTTGATCGCGCTGCTGCTGTTGCCGGTCTTGGCGCCGGTGGTGCCGCGGTGGACGGTGACGGTGCCGCAGCGCGCCGTTCCGCACGCGGCTGCTGCCGCTGCGCGATGGACGTTTCATGATGACGTGAGCGTTCCGGCGAGCGCGCAGCGCGAGGCATCGCCGTCGTTCGCATCGATCGCATTGGCGTGCTATCTCGCGGGCGTCTTCGCGCTGCTCGCGCGTGTGGTCGTGGAGCAACGGCGCATCCGGCAGCTCGATCGCCGCGCGTTGCGGCTGCACGATCCGAACTGGAATGCGCTGCTTCGTTCGCTCACCGATCGCGACGTCGCGCTGCTGACGAGCGACGCCGCGCCGACGCCGATGACGTGGGGCGTGTTCGCGCCGGCAGTGGTGATTCCGCACGGTGCGGACGCGTGGCCAGATGAGCGGCGCCGCGCGGTGCTGGTGCACGAGCTCGCGCATGTGGCGCGGCGCGATTGCCTCACGCAAACGCTGGCGGCGAGCGTCTGCGCGCTCTACTGGCCGATCCCGCTGGTGTGGTGGGCGGCGCGGCGCATGCGCTTCGAACGCGAGCTGGCGTGCGACGATCGCGCACTGGCGCAGGGCTTCGGCGCCGATGAATACGCGGCGCATCTGCTGGAGGTCGCGCGCCACTGCGGCAGCGCGCAGCACGTCTCGCAACTGGCCATCTGCATGGCCGGCTGGTCGCGCCTGGAAACGCGTTTGCGCGCGGTGATCGACGAACGGCGCGTGCGTAAAGCGACGCCGCGCAGTGCGGTCGCGCTGAGCATGCTGGCCGGGCTAACGGTGCTCGTTTCCGTCGGTGCGGTGTGGCCGGTGGTCGCGCGCACTGCGGTCGTCGCACGCATCACGCGCGCCGCCCATGTCATCCCGAGCGTAGCGAGGGACCCGGGCGGGCGGGCGGCGCCCGAACCGAGACCCGTCGCGCTGCGCGCCACCCCTCCACCCAGGCCCCGCGCTACGCTCGGGGTGACACAAGAGCAGGCGGCGAACGTCGGTCCCATTCAATGGACGATCACGCCCAGCGCGCAAGGCCCCGCCGTCGCCCAACTCAGCATCGGCTACATCGGCAGCTCCGGAAAGCTCGGTTGGACGCGCGGAGCGATTCCGCTCGCGCGTCTCGAAGGCATCACCGAAGGCGACGACGTCAATTTCAACATCGTCCGCGATGCCGGCACGCTCGCGTGCACTGGCACGTTCCACGATCAGCGTGGTGCTGGCGACTGCGCGTTCTCTGCATCCGCTGCATATGCCGCGGAGTTGGAGCGGCGCGGCATCGGCCGGCCGTCGCTGCAACAACAGTTCGTCCTCGCCATCCACGACGCGGAGCTCGACTTCGTTCGCGAGCTGGAGCGCCAGCACTACGAGCGCCCGACCATCGACGATCTTCTCCACGCCGCGCTGAACGGCGCCGATCTGACCATGCTGCGCGAGCTTGGCGCGATTGGCTATCGCGTCGACACTGTGGCGCGTCTCGTGTCGCTCAGCAATCACAGCGTCACCGCGTCGTACATCCGCGATCTGCGCGAGGCCGGGCTGCAGGAACCGACCGATCGCGAACTGATCCGCCTGCACTCGAATGGAGTGACGCCGGAGATGGTGCGCCAGGCCATTGCCTCCGGCGCCGAGGTGAGGGAGTGATGATCATGCGCAACGCACTTGCAGCAGCAGCAGCACTCTTCTTCACCTTCGCCGCGCACGCCGCCACGCAGCAGCAAGTCGGCTTCACGATCGGCCCCTCCGGCTCGCTCGACGCGCGCGGCACGATCGAATTCCGCGTGCAATTCGCAAACGGCGCCGGCACCGGCGCGATCCGCCAACTCACCGATCTGCAGGGACTCGACGCGGCCGCGCTGTCGTCGCCGCAATCGACGCCGGTCCGCTTCCGCATCGATGCAGATGCCGGCTCGTTCGATTGCACCGGACACGCGCAACAACAGCGCGGCAACGGCACGTGCACCTTCACTGCCGCATCCGAATTTCCCGCGCGCCTCGCCGCGGTGAATGTCGCGCCTCCCACGAACGAAGAGCAGGTGCGCATGGCCGCGCACGGCGTCACGCTCGCCGACGCCGCCGCGCTGAACGCGCTCGGCTATCGCGGACTCACCGCACGCCGCCTCATCGATCTGCGCATCTTCCACGTGACGCCCGGCTACATCCGCGAGCTCGCCGCACTCGGCTACGAACGCGTGCCGCTCGACACCGTCGTCGACCTGCATATCTTCGGCGTCACCACCGACTACGTGCGCGCCGTGCAAGCCGCCGGCGATCGCAACGTCTCGCTCGCGCGCGTGATCGATTTGCGTCGTAGCGCGTACAAACCGCACTGAACGCGCCGCCGGACGCGACTGTGATGCAGTTCACACAGTCGCGTCCCGCGCAGGTGTACCGTTCCTCTGGGTCCTCGCGTCAGATTCAGATGAACACGATCGATTTTTCGCCGGTCGCCGTGACGTTTCAGGCGGTCGGCACACTGCTGCTCGCGATCATGCTCGCGCAGCTGTCACGCCTCTTCGGCTGGCGGTACGCACGGCTTTGGGCAGTCGGTTGGCTCAGCCTCTTCATCGGTCTCGGCGCCGTGCGCACGTTCATCGCCACCCAGCAGCAAGCCTGGTGGCTCGTCTATCTCCTTGGCGACTGGGCGTTTCTCTTTCTGCTCTGGTCCGGCTGCCGCGAGCTCGCGTGCCGCAAGGCACTCGATCTGCGCTTGCTGCTCTACATCGCGCCGCCCGCCGTGCTGATGGCGTCCGTGCTGATCCGCTTCTGCCGCGAGTTCAACGAGCTCTTTCTGCTGCAGGCCGCGTTCATCACCGCCGGCTCCGTGATCGCATTCATCACGCTCGGCCTCATGCCCGCGGAGCGCCGCCGCACCGGCTGGCAGATGATGCGGCTCTCGCTCGCATTCTTCGCCATTCTTTACGCGGCATACGTGCCGCTGTACGCGATTCACTCGTACGTCGCCGAGGTCGATTTCCTCGAATACTCCTCACTCTTCGATCTCCTCGCCGGCGTCTTTCTCGGCTTCGCCATGATTCTGGTGACGGCTGAGGATGCGAATCGCGCGCTGGAAGAGGCACGCGCGCAGCTCGAGCGTGCGCTGCGCGTCGATCCGCTGACCGAAGCGCTGAGCCGGCATGCGTTCCACTCGATGCGCAGCGCGGACATGGTGAGCGGCGTCGTGTTGATGTGCGACGTCGACAATCTCAAGCGCATCAACGATGAGATCGGACATGCGGCGGGCGATCTCGCCATTCGCGGGGCGGCGAACGCCATTCGCGGCGTCATTCGCGCGGACGATCTGCTTTTCCGCTGGGGCGGCGATGAATTCGTCGCCGTCGTGCCGGGGCTCTCCGCTTCCGTCGTGCACGAGCGCGTCGCATCTCTCGTCGACGGCGTGATCGCGACGGACGGCACGACCGAGTTACGCGTGCATCTGTCGTGGGGCGCTGCGGAATTCAACGAAACGACGCCGCTCGCCGAAGCGATGACGATCGCGGATGGCAGGATGTACGAAGCGCGCGCGACCCGTGCGCGCGCGCTGGCGGTCTGATAGAAAAGCGCTACACGCGATTTCGGCGCGCGGCCGGCTTCTTCTCCATCTCTTCCCACGCCTCGACGCCGGGCACGCTGCAGCGCGCGATTTTTTCGCCGAGGATTTCTTCGATCTTGCGGACCATCATCAGGTCCTGCCACGTGACGATCGTCGAGACGATGCCCTTCTCGAGATGGCGCGCGGTGCGGCCGCCGCGGTGGACGTAATCCTCAACGGATTCCGGGATGTCGAAGTTGATCACGTGCTCGATGCCCGGCACGTCGATGCCGCGGCCGGCGATGTCGGTGGCGACGAGGATGCGATGCTGGCCGGCGCGGAACGTTTCGAGCGCGGAGACGCGCTTGCCCTGCGACTGGTCGGAGTGGATGCGCGCTACCGGGTGACCCTGGCGGTGCAGGATGTTGAAGAGCCACTCCGCGTCCACTTTGCGGCGCACGAAAACGAGCGTGGAGCCGAGCTCCTGATGCAGCAGCGCGATCAGCGCGTTGCGCTTGTCGTCCGGCTTCACGACGTACAGCCGGTGCGTGATCCCTTCCGCCGCGCCGCCTTCGGGCGTGATGTCGATGCGCACCGGATCGCGCATGAACTCCTTGGCGATCATCTCAATGGAATCGGGCATCGTCGCGGAGAACATCATCGTCTGCCGGTTGCGCGGCAGGCGGCGCAGGATCTCGCGCATCTGCGGGAGGAAGCCGAGGTCGAGCATGTGATCGGCTTCGTCGAGGATCAGCACTTCGATGTCGTCGAGTGAGACGCTGCGGCGATTGACGTGATCGAGCAGGCGGCCCGGCGTGGCCACGACGATGTCCGGCGTCGCTTTCAACGCATCGAACTGCGGCTTCATCTTCACGCCGCCGATCACGCACGCGGTGGAGAGGTCGTGGCCTTTGCCGAAGAGGTCGAGGAACGCTTTGGTCTGCAGCGCGATCTCGCGCGTCGGCGAGAGGATCAGGCCGCGCACGCCGCGGCCGTGCACGAGCTTCTCGGCCATCGGCAGCACGAATGCGGCGGTTTTGCCGGAGCCGGTCTGCGCGAGGCCGATCACGTCATGGCCTTCCAGCGACGGCGGAATGACTGCGGCTTGAATGGGAGTCGGATTGACGAACCCGATCTCGGTGACGGTGGCGAGGATCTCCGGCGAAAGCCCGAGCTCATCGAAACGTTTGTCGGTCGTAGGGACCGGATGCTGAGGAATGGCGTCTATCGACATCAACGAAACACTTTCATGTAGATCCCGGCGTTGAGCAGCAGCACGATCGCGCCGAGGGCGATCTCGATGCCGCGCGTCAGTCCGGATGGATAAATCAGCGAAAAGATGTAATGCGAGATGAAGCCCTCGCTGTAACCAGCCTTGCCGGCCGAGCGGAGGAAGTGATTCTCCCATCGCGTGAGCGGGCAGTACCAGCCGGCGAATTCGATCATGACGCCCCAGATGGCGGCCGGGATGTGCAGCCACATGGCGCGAGGCCACTTCAGAACGACGAATCCGCCAAACAGCACGAAGAGGATGAAACCGAGGTGCACGAGCGCCGTCGCGTTCGCAAGAACGTGGTACACCATCCGTCTCATCGTAACCGCGTGTGCAACGGTTTGCACATCGTAACCGCGTGTGCAACGGTTTGCACATCGTGACCTGACGTGCAACGGTTTGCGCTGTCGATCTCTTCCGCGCGCCGGCACTCTCTATAATGCGCCGCGCGATGAAACGGTCACTCGCAGTCCTTCTCCTCCTTTTCTTCTCCTTCGGTTGCGCGACGGTTCCGCAAACGGCAAGCGCGCCCGAGCCGGTGCATGTCACGCTCGTGGCCACCACCGACGTGCATGGCTGGTTCGCCGGACACGTCGAGACGCCGAAGGAAGGAGGGGAGGGTGTGCACTGGGGCGGCCTGCCGGTGTTCGCGAGCTACGTGCAAGCGTTGCGCGCGGAAAATCCGGGACGCGTGCTTCTCGTCGATTCCGGCGACATGTTCCAGGGCACGCTCGAATCGAATCTGTTCGAAGGCGAAGCGGTCGTGCGCGGCTACAACCAGATCGGCTACACCGCCGCCGCAGTGGGCAATCACGAATTCGATTTCGGCCCCGTCGGTCCCGACTCCGTTCCCCGCAAGCCCGGCGACGATCCCCTCGGCGCCCTGAAGCGCAACGCGGCGCTCGCGAATTTTCCGCTGCTCTCCGCCAACATCCTCGACAAGACCACGCACCTGCCGCCGTCATGGCTCGAGCCGTATCGCCTCGTGCGCGTGGGCGGCGTGAAGGTCGGCATCATCGGTCTCTCCACGCCGGACACGCCGAACGTGACGATGAGCGCGAACGTGCAGACGCTCGACTTTCTCGATCCCGTTCCGGTGACGATCGCCGCCGCGAAAGCGCTGCGCGCCATGGGCGCGGATGCCGTGATCGTGATCGCGCACATCGGCGGACGTTGCACCGACATCAGCGAGACGCATTCGCTCGCGAGCTGCGACCGGCAGCAGGAAGCGATGCGCCTGCTCGAAGAACTGCCGCCCGGCACCATCGATGCGTTCTTCGGCGGCCACACGCACGCGCAAATGCGGCAGTTCGTGAACGGCGTTCCGACCGCGCAGGCGCTGGCGTACAGCCGTGAGTTCTCCACCGTCGATCTGTACATCGATCCGCGCGCGCATCACGTGATCGCCGAGAAGAGCGAGATCCGGCCGCACACGATGATCTGCTCGTTCGTCTACAGCGGCACGCAGCAGTGCGATCCGCGCAACGCGAAGGGCATGAAGCTCGAGCCGCGTATCTTCGATGGGAAACCGATCATGCCGGATGCGCAGGTGGCGTCGATCATCGATCCGTTCCTCCGCCGCGTCGCCGCGAAGCGCAACGAGAAGCTCAACATCCAAGTCGCCAACACCGCCACCCGCGCCTACCTCGGCGAATCCGCGCTCGGCAATCTCCTCGCGGACGCGTTGCGCGAAGCGGTGGGCGCGGACATCGGAATGATGAATTCCGGCGGCATCCGCAGCGATTTGCGCGCGGGCGATCTCGTGTACAGCGACATTTTCGAAGTGAGTCCGTTCGACAATTTTCCGGCCGTGGCGGGGCTGAGCGGCGCGCAGATCGCGGACGTGCTGCGCCTGACGACGACGGGCGAGCGCGGCATCATGCAGGTGAGCGGCATCAAGTACACATACGACGCGGAGAAGGACGCCGCGAAGCCGAGCGCGGAGCGCGACCGGCTGGTTTCCGTGACGCTGGCGGACGGCACGCCGCTCGATCCGCAGAAGCTCTACAAGGTCGTGATGCCGGACTTCATCATGGCGGGCGGCGACGGCACGCAGCCGGTGATGAGCGTCGTGCCGGCGGAGCGCAAGCAGGTCTTCAACGCACGTCCGATTCGCGAAGTGCTGATCGACGTGCTGAAGAAGTGGCCGCAGCCGATCGCGCCGCAGCTGGAAGGCCGCGTTACGGTGTTGAACCCGCCGGCGGCGCAGCGCTGAAACGCCGCTTCAGCCGCCACAAGACGAAGACGACCGCGAGGAGCAGCAGCGGCACGAGGATCGGCGCGAAGATCGCGACGATCGAGACGATCACCGAGACGACGTCTTCGACGAGCGAGATGAGCGGATTCGCGCAGCCGAACGTGGTGGTCGTGGAAACCACGCGCGCGCCGGCTTTCAGCGAATGCAGTCCGAACGAAATCGGGCTGCCGATGATCAATCCCGCAATCGCCGCCACAACCGGATCCGCGTGCGTGAGCACCGACGCCGCGGCCGTGGCGCCCGCGATGGGACGAATGAACGTGCCGATGACGTCAAGGAAATGATCGACCGTCGGAATCTTGTCGCCAAGAATCTCGACCACCGAAGCGATGATCAAAACGACGATCGCCACATCGGACCCAAGCCACGCAAACGACTGATTGAGCGTAATCCCCGCGATGTGAAACCGCGCCGCCCCCGAAAGCAGCAGCAGCGGCAGAAACGTGTTCAACCCAGTGGACGCCGAAAGCCCAACGCCAAGCAGCAGCGCGAGTGCGAGGTTGAAGGCGGTCATGGCGTGACAGTGTAAGGGAACGGACCGGGGGGCCTCCGGCGGCTGGGGCCACGGGCCCCAGACCCCGTTGGTTGGCGTAGCCTCCGCGGACGGTGCTGCGCAGGTTGGGACTGCGTGTCAGCGGAGGCTAGGCCACCCAATTGGGTCCGGGGCCAATGGCCCCGGCCGCCGGAGGCCTCCGGTCGTCTCCCCTTACGCCGCCACCCGCTGCGCGCGCACTCTCGCCAGCTCGAGCTGCGCTTCGAGGAATTCGCGGAAGGAGATGCCCGCTTCGCGGAGCTCTTGCGGCACGAGCGAGCTGGTGGTCAGGCCGGGCAGCGTGTTCGTTTCGAGGTAGTACACACCTTCGTCGGTCGCGATCAGATCGCTGCGTGAGTAGCCTTCGCAGCCGAGGGCGATGTGCGCGGCGACGGCGGTCTGCTGCGCTTCGTGGGCGAGTGTGTCGGGGATGTTGGCGGGGCAGATCTCGCGGGTGCCGTGGCCGAGGTATTTGCCTTCGTAGTCGAACGAGAAGCCGGGATCGACTTCGATCTCGATCACTGGCAGCGCGATGGCGGCGCCGTCGCGATCGATTACGCCGACGGTGAGCTCGCGGCCGCGGAGGTATTGCTCGACGATGTAGGGAATGGCCAGGCGCGTGATTTTCTCGACGACGGACTGGCGGTCGTCGTTGCGGCCGAGGAAGAAGAGGCCGCGGCTGGAGCCGGCGGCGAGCGGCTTGAGGACGATGCGCTCGTGACGCGAGAGCATGTCGTCGATCACTTCGGCAATGTCGGACGCGCCGCGTGCGACGCGCGAT